>CANQXV010000093.1 GCA_947627895.1 uncultured Bacilli bacterium | reverse complement strand
GACCCATAATAGTCACAATTGGTGGTCTTTTAACTAAATCTTCTTCTTTATCAATAATTTCAAATTCTTCAAAGTTAGCAACATCTTGAGTTTCTTCTTTTTTTAACTTTTTACCATAATCAACGGTAATAATTTCCGCCGTTTCGAAATCTATACTTTGGTTAACATTAAGCATGGTGCCTAGGGACATAAGTTTTCCCACTACATCAACTGCACTAGCGCCTATGGCATTAGCAAGTTCCCCAACACTCATACCTTCTTTGTATAAAACGATATTTTCATCAACTTCATTTTTCATTAATTTATTTTTATGTTTATACATTTGTTTTTTAAGATTATCATATTCCGTATTATGACTTAAAGTATCTTTTTTCTTTAATTTTTCGCGTTTTATACTAGTATGCATTTCTTTATTAACACTATTACTTGTCATAATTTCATCAACTGCTTCATCAATAGTTTCCGCTTCTTCATAAGTAATTTCCGTATCACTACTTATTAAGTTAATAGTATTATCAAGCATAATAATATCATCATCGGTTAATTCATCATCACCATTTTTAACCGCGATATTTAAATCAGAACATTTTTTTAAAACTTCGGCTACTGATAAGCCCATATCAACTGCATAATCTTTGACGGTCATTTTTCATCACCCTTTCTTATTTTATTTTTAACATTAATTCTTCATATATTGTTGCTGGTATTTCAGTTTCTAAAACTCTATCTAATATTTTATTTTCTTGGGCTTTTTTTATGACAGCAACATCTTTTTTTAAATAAGCCCCTCGACCATTAGATTTACCTTTTTCATCATCAACAATAATATTTCCCTCTGGGGTTCTAACTACCCGAATTAAATCTTGTTTAGCACATTTTTCATGCGTTACCACACAAGAACGCATGGGTATTTTTTTAACTTTCATTTTCTACCTCTCGTTCTTATTTTAAATCTTATCTATTTCCTGCTTTATTTATTTCTTCCATTGTTTTAATTTCTAAATGATATTTAGTTAATTTAGACGCTAGTTTAATATTACTTCCTTTTTTACCAATAGCTAAACTTAAATTATCTTCATTAACAATAACTAAAGCTTCCTTTTTTTCTTCATCAGTAATACTTACAATAACATCTTTCGCCGGACTCATGGCATTTTTAATAAATTCGGCCGGGTCTTCACTATATAAAACTAAGTCTACCCTTTCATTTCCAAGTTCTTTTAAGATACCAGCAATTCTAGAACCCCTCTCCCCAATACAAGCGCCAATTGGATCAATATTAGGATTTGTTGAATAAACCGCTACTTTACTTCTTACTCCGGCTTCTCTTACAACTTGTTGTAAAATAATAGTACCATTGGCAAGTTCCGGAATTTCATGTTCAAATAATCTTTTAACAAAACCATAATGTTTCCGTGATAAAAGAATAACTGGTCCCTTCGTATTACTTTCAATTTTGGTAATATATACTTTAATATTAGAACCCATAACTATTTTTTCATCAGGAATAATTTCGGATTTTGGTAAAATACCTCTCGTTCTACCTAAATCAATATAGTAATTTCTTTGATCTTCCAAAGCTACCATACCAATCATTAACTCATATTCTTTGCCTTGGAATTCTTCAATAATACTATTTTTTTCTGCTTCTCTTATTTTTTGCATAACTACTTGTTTCGCAGTACCGGCCGCAACTCGACCAAAATCTTTAGGAGTTACCTCTTGTTCAATGGTTTCCCCAACTTTAATTTTAGGTGCTATCTTTTTCGCATCTTCTAATAATATTTGGGCATCTCTATTAATTTTAGGTTCAACTTTTACAATATTTCCTTCTTCATCTGTTTCTTCGCTTCCTTCATCATAAGCATCGACAACAACATAATAAGAAAATACTTTTATTTCTCCTGTTTCTCTATTAATATCAACTCTAACATTAGTTTTAGAATCAAAATTTTTCTTATAAGCTGTTGCTAAAGCAAGTTGTAATGCTTCGTAAATAACATCTTCACTAATATTTTTTTCTTCCACAAGGGTATTTAATGCTTTAATAAATTCTTTACTATCCATAATTTAACCTCTTTCCTTACTTACTACATCTAAAATATAATTTTCTTCTGGTATATCGATTTCATCAACAACTTTATTAACTGTTTTTGTTGCCTCAACAATGGTATCTAAATCAATACCCCCTATTTTATCAAGTGTTACTGTTAAAAATTTATATTTACCTTCTACTGTAAAAGTTATATTATCAACAATAATTTCGGCACTTGATAATTCCTTTTGTAATTTAGTTTTTAACTCTTCTAATAATTTTTCCATTGCCACCTCCAATTAATAATAAAAGTGGGATTATTAAGCCCACTTATTTCAAGTCGTATGTATTATAACATAAATACATCTCAAATAGCAATTATTTTTCGCTAGGAAAATCCCGAGTTTGACAGATGAAAAATTACAAAAAGCTTATTTTTTATTGAAATTAGGCTTTTCTTTTGACACAACTTAT
>CANQXV010000092.1 GCA_947627895.1 uncultured Bacilli bacterium | reverse complement strand
GGGTTGCACTTCCTGAGCAGGATTTCCACCTGCTAAATTATAAGACCTTAACCTGGTCGCACTATATATATATATATGCAAGTGGCAATTTGAAATTTTGACGGAAAGTAGACAAAAGAAAAATTATATATTATAATAAATATGTAAATGTTACCAGCAAGGTAGCGTCTACATAGGTTTATGTGACGATTCCTACTTAGGATCGTCTTTTTTATTACTCTTTAAAATAAGCAATAAAACAACTAATTGTAAGAAGAAAACTTCTGACATTAGCAACCACCTTCTTTCAGATTCTAGAACTCATAGTAATGAGTTAACCAAAACCCCCTAAGAAAATAGTAGACGCATCCATTTCTGGTAACACAATTTTTTATTATAAATTTAAGGTATACAAAAAGCAAAATAATTCGTTCGCCAAAGTTCGACATTATTTTGCTTATTATTTTTATTCATTGATTAAAGTTGGATAACCATCTTCACCAAGTTTCCAATTACTTAATGTGTAACCTTCAAGCAATGGATCAATATCTTTTAATTGCTTTGTTGTATTTCCCTCTTTAATTGATGTGGCACTTACAATATTACCATTTAATACTGTCACAAATGATTGATTTTTCATATTAGTTTCTGTCATTGGTGTTGCATAAATATTTTTAGAAATATTACTTCCAGATATCACATTCTTATAATATACATTATTAATACCTTTAATTAACTTTTCATCTGTAAAAGATCCTATTCCATATGTATTATTTGATACACCGGCTAAATTTCCTAAATTATAAACATTATTTATTGATACTTCTGTAATTTCGTTATTAGCATTTGGAGCTGAATTACCTCCAACTATTCCACCAGTACGATTGTGTCCTGTTATATCTCCACTATTGTATGAATTAATAATTATATTTTTACCACCAGTATTAATGCTACCAACAATGCCATTTACATAATTAAAGCCATAATTGCAGTCTTCACCACATAATACATTATTTAAGTTAAAACTATTTAATATAAATGTTTTACTATTTTCAACAGCTCCTACTAGGCCACCCATTACTGTATCAGCCGTGTTAGTTCCAGAATTTTTAATTAAGCCATTATTATAGCTTTTATCAATTATTAAATTGGTATTATTAACTTGTGCTACAAGTCCTGCCACTCTTCTTCCATTTCTTATATTACCAGTGTTATATGAATTACTAATTTTAAAAATTATTTCACCAGAACTATCCAATATACCAATTAAACCTCCCGTATGACCACCGTACCCCTTTTCATCTTTATCTCTATCAACAAAAATTTCTCCTGAATTATAACAATTTTCTAAAGTTGTATTTGTTCTTGCTCTACCAATAATTCCTCCAATATAAGAATGCCTATCTTCTTCAATTTTATCAGTTACATTTCCTATATTATATGAATTTTTTATAGTTACATGATATTCACTATTAGTAGAAGTAATACCTCCTATAAGACCCCCAACACTAAAATAGTTTCCTGTACCATCTCTAGTTACATTTCCTTCATTGTGACAACCATCTATCGTGGTGTCTTTATTCGCTATTTCGCCTATTAAACCTCCTACCCACATTCCACCATGTACACTGCCCTTATTATAGCTGTTAATTATCTCATTGTATTCAAACACAGCCCCAAGTAACCCTCCGGTAGGACCAGCGTTAGTAAGACTTGTAATAGTAGCATCGCCATAACAATTCTTTATTTTTCCATTTACTAATGCTCCTGCTAAGGAACCAATTCGTGCGGAGTTTTTCCCTATAACTTTTCCGGTTATCCCTAAATTTTCTAAAGTTGCTCCACGAACATTTCCAAAAAAGCCAATATCATAAGCGTTCTCCGATGTATCATTAATATACAAATTTTTAATTATGTAATTTTGGCCATTGAAATTACCTCGAAAATCTTTTTTATTTAAAATATCATACCCTATCGGCTTAAATCCGCTTCCTGTTGTAAGTTCGGTAATTAAAGGTTCTTCATTATTAATACCGTTTATATTTCCAAAAGTAGTTTGATTTGCATCTTCGTAAGAATCAGGATCTTGAAAATCTAGATCTCTAGTTAAAACATAATTTTTATTTGCTTTATTATCCCCAGCATTTACTTCATTAGAAAGTCTAACTAAGTCCTCAATAGAATCTATTTGATATGGAAATTGTTCGGTTCCATTTTCTAAATCAAAATATACATAACATTTATCACTTGTTGTGGTATTTACTACAACTTTGTCATTTCGCCAAGCAAGGTGACTTCCATTTTCACATTTACTTAAAGTTTTATTAAAATTATAACCATCAGTTGGCCAATCAGTATGATCAGCTTTTTTATATTCTCCTGTTTCATCTTGTAACATCATACTAATTAAACTATTATTTTCTAAATCATAATATTGGTCTTGTTGATGCATTTTTCTATTTGTATAAATTATAGATATTATGCAAATACATAAACATAATGTAAAACCAACAGTAATCATAAATAAATCTCTTCTTTTCATCTATGTCTATCCTTTCGATAAAACCCCTGTATTCTCCCTAATTATATAATCGAGTAGAAGCACAGGTTACCCCATGCAACCCTCACAAATCCGTACGTGCAGCTTTCCCGCA
>CANQXV010000091.1 GCA_947627895.1 uncultured Bacilli bacterium | reverse complement strand
AATAGGTAGACGCACAGGACTTAAAATCCTGCGAGCTTAATCACTCGTGCCGGTTCAAGTCCGGCCTTGGGCACCAAATTTTAACAAATTCCCCGAACATTCGGGATTTTTTTATGCCTTATTTTAAATAAAATATCTTAAAAATTACTTAAAAGTATCTTAAAAAATAAAAACTGCAAAATTGCAGCTCTATTTAATTATTAATTTTAGAAGTTAAAGAAAATTCTTGAATAAAAGATTTTACACATTTATTAAGTAATAGATCAAGTTCCGCTTCTTTATAGAAAACGTATTTTGTAGCATCATGTTCTTGTTCGACTAAAAATTTATGGATAGCAAGTACGTCATCACTCTTTATTAGTACTTCCTCTAAGTCTTTTATTTTGGTTACTATGTTATCAACATCATCAATAACAATATTATTATTTTTAAATTTTGCATTAAATACTGCGAAGTCATGATGTTTTATTTCTTTTAGTTTAACCGCCGGTTGTTTCGTACCTCGTTTATTACTAATGCGATTATAATAATCTTGGTTAAAATAATAATCTACATACAAATGTAATAAATAACCTATAAATAAAGGGTCTTTGTTTTCAATTTGAGTTTTATATTTTTCTTTAAATCGAAGATAAGTAATTCCTTTTATATTTTTTAAATGGGTTATATTATGAGGAACATATGCAGAAACATTAGTTAAAAAATAACTATTATTAACATCTGGTAAGACATTTGCTACCAAAAAGATATTATAATCGCTTCCTTCATATCCCAAAACTTTATTTACTTTTTTGCCAATTTCAATATGGGTTTTCCAATTTGGCATTTACTTCACTACTCCTTTTATTCTTTAATTTAATTCATATTCTTCTAATTTTTCTTCAATCCAATCATCAAGTTTCTGCTTTAAAGGCAAAAATCCCAACCTAGATTCTTCTATCTCGCCTGGGGCGGTAACGGTTTTATAATTAATATTTTTAATTGATAATTTTAATTGTAATTTTATTTCGTCAACTTCTAGTACCTGACAATAAATAACCTCTCCCATCGTTACATAATCATTGATATCACCAACAAAGTCATGAGAAACTTCCGAAATATGAATCAATCCATTATAGGAAGAATCCACATGGACAAAAATACCATATTTAGTTATTCCCGATACCTTAGCTTTTATTATATCTCCTTCTTTATAATCTGCCATTATTTATCCACCTACATTTTAATTATATCAAAATTTAAAATACCAAACAAGAAAACCAACAAGAAATACTTGCTTGTTGATAACTTTTTTACTATAATTTAGAAAGGTGATACCAATGAAGAAAATTGAAGAAAAAATTATCGAAATGATTGAAAAAATGCGGCCTTATCTTAATATGGATGGTGGCGATATTGAATATATTAAATACGAAGATGGCTATGTTTATGTAAAAATGACGGGAGCTTGTAGTAATTGCATGTTTCAGGATAATATGGTAAATTATGGGCTACTACAAATGTTTCAAAGTGAAATACCAGAGATTAAAGGTATAATTAATGTTGATCTATAAGCCAATCTATTTTAGCTAAAGGAGTATATTTAGAAATTTCTAAGTATGCTTTTTTTAAAAACTCTTCATATTCATCAACCTTAGCAACGATTGGGACTAAACTATTAACATCTTTTTCGTTGTTCATAACTTCTTCATAAATATCAAAATAATATGAGGGGTATAAAAGTCGAGCATATAGCATTTTATAACTATAAGGGCTTAATTTATTTACTCTTAAATACAAGGCTAATTCATCAAATGTTTCTTCGGAATCGTTTGAAAAAAACATAGCTTTAAGATACTCCGCGATATCTCTTACTTCTAAATCAAAAATAAACGATAAAGGATTTAAATAATTAAGTTTATAGTTGGGATAAAAGATCCGACGGTGAGCTAAAACAACTTTTTCTTCTATTTGATTATGTCCTTCAGCATTTATTTCATTAACATAACTAATGGCATTTTCGGCCAATCCTAAATAATAACTTAGACTTTCCACAACAGCATATTTTTGATTTCCTAGTTCATGGATTTGGTATTCAAAATAATCAACTTTAGTACTCCAAAGGTTTCCCCAATTATTACGATATATTTTACTTATTTTAGAGCCAATTATAAGTTTTTTATTCATTTCACTAATATCAATAATATCATATTTTTCATAAGAGTTACTGACCGCGAATAAGATATAGTCATAATCACTTATTTTAGTTAAAACCCCGCCGTCTTTATTTAATAAAACTTCATGACAGTCTACTCCTTTGGCTTTAAGAGAAGATACACATAATAAAATATCATCTAATTCTTCCTTTAAACGATTATAGTAAACAAAAAAATAATCCCGATTATTATATTGAAAGTGATATCGGCCTTCTTTTTCATCAATATTATCAACATCGATATTATAATAAAAATGAATCGTTTCCTTCATACTAAATTATATATAATTTAGTATTTTTTATAACAAAGAAAAAATCAACAATTGTTGATTTTAAATTATTATTTATTAAATTTAGAAGCTAAAGCATCAAACATGTTTTCACAAGCTTTTAAAAAGGCTTCTTTTTCAGCAGTTAAATCAACTGATGTTGCTTGTTCCATTACTGATGGAACAGGTTCAACTACTGGTTCAACACTTGGTGCCGGTGTTACTTCTGGGGCCTCAGGCATTACCGGTGCTTCTGGCACTACAGGAGTAACTTCTGGGGCTTCAGGCATTTCTGGAGCATTTGGCGCAACAGGTGTTACTCCAGGTGCTGTAGGAATAACTG
>CANQXV010000090.1 GCA_947627895.1 uncultured Bacilli bacterium | reverse complement strand
ATTGATAAAGAAGAAGATTTAGTTAAAAGACCACCAATTGTGACTATTATGGGTCATGTTGACCATGGTAAAACAACCCTTTTAGATTATATTCGAAATACGCATGTCGTAGATAAAGAATTTGGGGGTATTACCCAACATATTGGAGCTTATCAAATTGAGACTAATGGTAATAAAATAACATTTATTGATACTCCAGGTCATGCGGCATTTACCGAAATGCGAGCAAGAGGTGCCAGTGTAACTGATATCGTAATTATTATTGTGGCTGCTGATGATGGCGTAAAACCTCAAACAAAAGAAGCAATTGACCACGCGAAAAGTGCGAATGTGCCAATAATTGTGGCGGTTAATAAAATTGACAAACCAGATGCCAATATTGATAAAGTTTTAACGGAAATGGCCGAAGCCGGAATTACTCCAGAAGCCTGGGGTGGCGAATATCCATTTATTAATATTTCGGCGAAAAGTGGGGAAGGTATCCCTTTACTTTTAGAAACTATTTTAACAGTTGCCGAAATGCATGAATTAAAAGCTAATCCAAATAGATATGCTGTGGGAGCCGTTATAGAATCCCGTCTTGATAAAAATATCGGTGGTATTGCATCATTTTTAATTCAAAATGGTACCCTTCGAATTGGTGACCCTATTGTTGTTGGTTCATCTTACGCGAAGGTTAGAACCATGAAAAATGATAAAGGTGAGGCTATTGTTGAAGCTGGCCCATCAACTCCAGTGGAAATTACCGGTTTAACTGAAAACCCAAGCGCGGGCGATAAATTCATGGCTTTTGAAACGGAAACCGAAGCCAAAAACATTGCCGAAAAAAGAAAAGATTTATTAAAAGACCAATCTAATATTAAACAAAGTTTAAGTTTAGATGATTTATTCGCGGCTGTTGAAAGTGGTAATAAAGAAATTAATGTTGTTTTAAAATGTGATGTTCGTGGTTCCGAAGAAGCAGTTAAAAATTCTTTAGAAAAAATTCAAGTGAAAGATGCCAAAGTAAAAGTTATAAGAAGTGGCATTGGCACCATTACCGAAAGTGATGTTATTTTAGCTAATGCTTCAAATGCGATAGTTATTGGCTTTAATGTTGTACCTTCTAATATAACTAAAGAAATAGCCAAAGAATATAATGTTGATATTAGACTTTATACCATTATTTATAAATTAGTTGAAGATATGGAAAACGCTATTAATGGTTTACTTGATCCTGAATATGAAGAAAAAGTAATGGGTACCGCGGAAATTAGAAAAATCTTTAAATTCTCAAAAGTTGGTAATATTGCGGGTTGTTATGTAACCGATGGTTTAATTAAAAATAATGCTAGCGTTCGGGTTATTCGGGATGGTATAGTAATTGCCTCCGATGATAAAATAGCAACTTTACAAAGAGAAAAAGATGCCGCGAAAGAAGTAAAAAAAGGTTTAGAATGTGGTATTACTTTAGAAAACTTTAAAGATATTAAAGAAGGCGATATTCTAGAAGCCTATGAAATGGTGGAAGTAAAATGAGTAGTTACAAAATTCCCCGTTTAGCAAGTGAAATTGAAAGAAGAATAAGTGAAATCTTAGCTAATGAAGCTCGTGATGAATTACTTAAAACGATAACTATCACGGGTTGTGATTTATCAAAAGACCTTAGTTATGCGAAAATCTATTTTACTTCTTTAAGCAATCTTCCTAAAGAAGAATTAGAAAAAGAAATGAACGAAGCCAGTCATTATATTAGAGGAGAATTAAGTTCCAGAATGGAAATAAGGCATACTCCAGAATTAAAATTTATTTATGATGAATCTATTGCTTATGGGGAAAGAATTGAAAAAATATTAAAAGATGAACGGATTAATAGTAGTAAATAAACCTCAAAATAAAACAAGTAGAGATGTGGTTAATGAACTTAACCACATTTTTGGCATTAAAAAAATTGGCCATACAGGAACTTTAGATCCCATTGCTACAGGGGTACTCGTTTGTTTACTTGGTAAATACACTAAATTAGGAGATTTAATTACTGCCTATGATAAAGAATATATTGCCAAAATAAAATTAGGTTTAAAAACAGATACTGAAGATATAACAGGAAATATAATTGATTCTAAAGATACTAATATAACCATAGAACAAATAAAAAAGGTTTTTGCTAACTTTCCTAAAACTTATAATCAAACAGTACCTAAATATTCAGCAGTTAAAATAAAAGGTAAAAAGTTATATGAATATGCAAGACATAATATTGATATTACTTTACCGACAAGAAAAGTAACTATTTATTCTTTAGAATTATTAAGTTATGAAAATAATATTATTAAATTTAAAACTAAAGTATCTAAAGGTACTTATATTCGTTCTTTAATTCAAGATATTTGTTTTTCTTTAAATACTATTGGTACTATGCAAAGTTTAATTAGAACTAGTCAAGGTAATTTTAATATTAAGGATTCTTATACTTTAGAAGAAATAAAAAATAATAATTATACATTACTTAAAGTTAAAGATTTTTTAGATTATCCTATTATTGATGTAGATGATGAACTATATTTTAAAATAAAAAATGGAGTACAATTACCAAATTTATATAATATAAAAAATATAGTTATATTTACTTACAAAAATCAAGAAATAGCAATCTATGAAAATAAAGATAATATTTTAAAATCATATATTCAATTATAAAAGTATTGCCAAAATACTTTTTTTCTTGTTGTCTACTTTCTGTAAAAATTTGAATTTACCCCTTGCATATATATATATATATGATTGCAACCCATAAACACCAATTTTATATTTTTTAAATTAAAATTTACAAAATTTAACAA
>CANQXV010000089.1 GCA_947627895.1 uncultured Bacilli bacterium | reverse complement strand
TTTCTGGACCATTATTATACTTCTTTTCATTTAAAAATACATAATAACCGGGGTCACTATGTATTGTATAAAATTAATTTTTGTATGAATTTGCTTGCTAAATGGCTTTACTTATGCTATATTATTAATGAACACGAAAGTGTTTTTTTAATGGAGGTTTTTTAAAATGGCAAAAAAAGAAAAAAGTAAAGATTTAAAGAAAAAGAAAGCCAAAAAAGAAAATTATTTTACGCAAGTAAGAAAAGAATTAAAGTTGGTTAAATGGCCATCTTTAAAAGAAGTAGCTAAATATACTATTTCAACTGTAATTTTTTGTATAATAATTTGTGTTTTCTTTATTATCTTAAATTTAATAATGTCTTGGATTAAGGGGATGTTCATCTAATGGAAAAACTTTGGTATGTTGTTAATACTTATTCAGGTCATGAAAGTAAGGTAAAAGAAAAACTTGAAGCTAGAATTGAATCAATGGGGATGCAAGATAGCGTTTTTAGAGTTATTATTCCTGAAACTACCGAAGTTGAAATAAAAAATGGTGTTAGAAAAGAAAAAGTTAAAAAGATGTTTCCGGGTTATGTTTTAGTGGAAATGATTATGAGTGATGAAGCTTGGCTTATGATTCGTAATACTCCAGGTGTCACAGGATTCATTGGTTCTTCCGGTAAAGGAGCAAAACCAACACCATTATTACCTCAAGAAATTGATCGGATTTTGGCTAGTATGGGTATGAGCAGAGTTAATGCGGAAAAAGAACTTAATGTTGGCGATCAAGTAAGTATTATTGATGGACCATTTAATGGAATGGTTGGTAAAGTTGAAAATATTGACTTAGAAAATAATCGGCTTAATATCGTTATTGACTTATTTGGTCAAGAAACAACAGTTGATGTGGAAATTTATCAAGTTAGTAAAATGTAATTAAAAAATCGGAAAAGATACTAATCCGATTTTTTTATGTCTATTTTTCGTTTTGTTTAACACTTTCAAATATTTTTAAATTTTCTTTTATTCGCTCATTGTTAGGATTAATTTTTAAAGCAGTTTGAGCATTTTTGATCGCTTCATCAATATTATGAATATTAAAGTACGCGATAGAAAGTAGGTCATTTAAAGTTTCATCCCAACTCCAAACTTCATTTATATATGTTTTTTCATTTACTTTAATTGTTAAAGCTTTTTCAGCATAGGTTATAACTTCAGAGTAATCTTCCATACCATATTTTAGTATAGCCATTTCCGTGTAAGGTTCCCGGAGATATGGGGCTTCATTAATTGCTTTTTTTAACCACATTTCGGCTTCATCAAAACGATTTAAATTTTTATAGCATCTTGAAATAAAACGCATTGAGGCACATCTTTCATCTTTCCAAGTAGCCGATTCTAATTTTAAATGTTTAATTAAAGTATCAATAGCTTCATTCCACCGGCCATAATACATATATTCTCGGCCCAAATAATGCATATTTCGGTCATTACTAGGGTTTTCTTTAACGGATAATTCTAATAAAGGTAAGTAAGAACTGCGCGATTTAGTTCGGTCTGGATAATGGTTAATAACGATGTTATCCGTATATATTTGTTTTTCATTTCCTTCATATTTTAATATTTCATGTACGGGATTAACCCAGCGAAAGTTATTGCGACAATGGATTTTTTCGGAATAAAAACTTACTTTGGGAACATTATTTTCATCAATAAACCAGTTATAAATATATCTTAGTCTAGTAGTTCCCTTTTTCCAAATGTGTTCGATTTCTTTTCGCCAACCTGGGGCCATAACTTCATCTAAATCCAGACATATACAAACATCCGTATCACTGGGAACTAAATCAAGCGAAAGATTTCTAGCATTATCAAAACGCCAGGGTTTAATTTCTTGTTCAAAAACATTAATATTATGTTTTTTTAAACATTCAACAGTTTTATCCGTTGACCCAGTATCTAAAACATATATGTCATCAGCATCTTTAATAGATTCATACCATCGGTCAACAAATTTTTCTTCATTTTTGCATATTGCATAAACACATATTTTTATAATTAATCATCCTTCCTTTTTAAATTTATGTTTATTTTAAGAAAAAAGAATGCTCGGAGGCATTCTTGATTCTAAGCAGTCACCGGAGTTGTAGTGGCATCTAACTTTTTAACACTTAAGATAACATTTGAAACAGTAACAGTTCCACCACCAGCCGGATCAGTTAAAGCTATATCAACATCAGCATCAGCCGGTAAGTTAACAATAACACTACCAGTGTAAGTTCTAGGAGTAGTTGCAGCAAGATCATCGGTTACGACAGAAGCCGGAATGTCAGTTTCATTTTGACGAACTGCAAATTCTAAATCTGTAATTGGTGCAGCACTACTTAATGTCAAAGTATAATCAATAGCATAATCCCCAGCTTGTTCAACTGTAATAGTGTTGGCAGTTGCATCCACATTTGATAAGGCCATTGGATTAGCAATAGGTACTTGAACTGGAGTAGCCGCCGTGGTTAATGCGACATCTTGATCAGTATTATCATATAATCCACCATAAGCTGCTAGCCCATTACCAGTTGGTCCGGTTGGACCTTCTGGAATAGTGAATGTTAAAGTATAAGCTCCATCACCACCAGTAACATCTAAACTAGGGTCGGTACCAGCAGCACCAGTTACAACGGGATTAAAGGTTAGAGTTGGTGCTGGTCCGGCTGGTCCTGTAGCTCCAATTTCACCAGGTTCACCTTGAGCTCCAGTAGCACCTGTTGCACCAGTTGCTCCGATTACCTTATCCACACAATATATTTTTAAGTTTGAAAATTCCAAACAATTCTAATATCTCTTTG
>CANQXV010000088.1 GCA_947627895.1 uncultured Bacilli bacterium | reverse complement strand
AAGAGTAACAGACCAAAAGGGATTGACAGCCGAAGCAAGTGTAAAAGCTAAAACAGATTATGAAAATCCAAAGGTAAGTCTTGCAGTATTAGAAAGAGGAATAAATAATATAAAAGTCCAAGCCACAGCAGTGGCTGGGTCAAACCCAATAGCTAAATATGAATATAGTATAAATAATGAGGCTTGGGAAACAGTAACAAGTACGGCTCTAACAAATACTAAAAATTATACGGGATTAGTAAGAAATACAGCATATACGATTCGAGTAAGAGTAACAGATAAAGGGGGAGTAACATCAACAATAGCAACACAACCAACATCAACAACAAATTGGCTTCCACCAACAATAAATAGCTTTACTTCCTCATCAACAATAAATAGTATAACGACAACAACAAGTGTAACAAAGGGAAGTGGCAACATAAGTAAATATGAATATCGAATAGATAATGGACCATGGCAAGTAGCAAGTAGTACTTCAACGTCAAATACGAAAATTTTTTCAGGATTAAATTATTATACTTCTTATAATATAGAAGTAAAAGTAACGGATTCGAATGGCTTAAGTGATACTGAAAGTAAGAGAATCTGGACAAAAGACTTAACGCCTCCAAGTGTAAGTCTAAGCTACAGTACGACAACAAGTAGTATAACGGCAAGTGCCAGTGGTAATGGAGGAAGCGGCAGCATAAGTAAGTATGAATTTAGAATAGACTATGGGGCATGGCAAACAAAGAACACAACTTCATCATCATCAAGTCATATTTTCTCAGGTTTAACTGCAGGAAGTGGACATACAATAGAAGTAAGAATAACCAATTCATATAACAGAACAGCAACGGCATCCCAATATGTATATACAGATACGATAACAGGACCAACACTATCGATAGGTACGGCTTCATCTTCATCTTCAATCTCAGTTTCAGTAACGGGAACAAGAGGAACAGGAACAATTAAAAAATTTGACTTTTATTTAGATAATTATTTTTACACAACAAAAACAACATCATCAACAAGCTATAATGTAGGATCAGATTATGTATATACCGGATTAAGTCCAAACACCTATTACACAGTAAAAGTAATAGTAACAGATAGCAATGACTATACGGACACAAAAACAAAAAACGTAAAAACATCTGCAGCGAATCCACCACGAGTAAGTCTATATGAAAATAGTACGTCATCTGATAGTGTTCAAGTAAGAGCCTCAGCAACACCAGGATCTGCATCAATATCAAGGTATGAATATTACAAAGATGGAAGTTATGTAGGGTACAATTCCTCTTCATCAACATCTGATTATTATACATTCTCAGGATTAAGTGCTAATACTCAATATAAATTTGAGGTCAAAGTAATAGATAGTAATGGTTTATCAGCTTATAATTATGTATCTGTAAAAACATCAGCACAATCCCTTACATGTTGGCAATATGACTATAGTAAAGGCTGTTGGGTATATTATCAAGGTAGTAGTATACTAAGAAGCGGTTGGTATGAATTAAGAACAACATGTTCAAATCCAAATGCAAAAGTTCGGTGGTGGTATTTTTATAGTAATGGTTGCTTAGCAACAGGATTGAACTCTTTACCACATACTAATAGTTCATCTGATTATTGTTATTTCTATATAGACCCAGACGAAGGAATGTGGTGGAATAAAACATACTATTGTTATCGCTTTAAGGATGATGGTTGTGGATATTATGATACCTCAATCTCTGGCTGTGGTGGTTCATCTGGCGGTAGCAGTGGTGGCGGCGGAAGCTCATGTACTAAAGTTTGGAGTGGATTAAACCATTCAACATGTACTGCCGAAGGATTCAGCTGGGATTCAGTTGGTTCAGGCGGTAAACATTGCTATTGGTATAATTGTTAAGGGTGATTACAATGTTAAAAAAAATATCACCTTATAAAGTAGTAGTTTTAATTTTATTATTAATTATGGTTGCAATATATGTAGCAATATATATTAAAAGTTTATTTATTAATAAATTACAAAATACTACCTGGACTTCACTTAAAGTTGAAATATTTGAAGCAGATAATTTGCTCTTAAATCAGTATATAGATACCCTGACATTACAGTTTAGTGAAGATATCGCTGAAATATGTAGCATGACTACTAATGAATGTGGAAAATCTAATTATTCTTTCAATAAAAAGGAATACGTTATTGAAAAAAACAAAATTTTTGATATAAGTGGAAAAATAACTATTGAAGATGATATATTAAAAATTGAATCAGAAGTAGATGGTATGAAAATGATACACTATTTCAGTAAAAATAATTAAAAATGAATTAATAAAAAATACGAGGAGAATTAATAATGAAAAATAAAAAGGGCTTAATGTTAGGTATCGAAATAGGAATATTGATTCTAGCTTTAGGAATTGTAATTGTGGTAATGCTTTTATTAAAGAAAGATGAAATAAAACCAGTGGATACGACTAATAATAATCCACCTTCTAATGTTATAGATAAGCTGGAGGGTTACAATGCTAAATGTGAAATGACTAATGATGTTTCAGATGCTAATTTTACTGAAAAACATATTGAAAATATTCAAGTTTCAGGTGAACAGGCAATAAAAAGCCAATCAACAGTTGTTGTAACCTACCCATCTTTAGAAGAATATAATATTGGTAAAGAAGTAACTTATGAAGGTAAAATAATCTATAATGATGAAAACTTAAGTGTGGAATATACAGTTGGAGACGAAGTAGATTTTACTAAAAGTATGGATGGCGGAGATATTTTCTTGAAATATAGTGAATTAAAGACTTCTTTAGAGGAACTTGGTTATACTTGTAATTTAAATAGTTAATGCTTAAAAAACATTAACTATTTTTTCCAATAACTTTTAATTTTATACAATACATAGTGACCCCGGTTATTATGTATTTTTAAATGAAAAGAAGTATAATAATGGTCCAGAAA
>CANQXV010000087.1 GCA_947627895.1 uncultured Bacilli bacterium | reverse complement strand
CGGGTCCATATATATGTTCTTTCACTCCGTCTGTGACTTCGGGGTGACAAGTGGCTACGTGCCAATGTCCCACATCGTTTAATTGCCATTCTCCCGCATAAGTATGATGGTGTTGATAAATTTAATAAAGTAGAACAGGGATTTTATTATATGAGAGCATATTTCTCTAGTATTGAAGATTTGAAAAAATTCTATGATGATAATCAATGGGTTAAGGATAAAACTGGAGCTGCATCGATACCAGAAAGTGGAATGGTTGTACAAAAATATAATTCTAATTTTATTGATTTTAGATGGATGGTTCAAGCAATTGAATATTATCTAAAACCTGGTACTTTTGTCGCGTTTTTGATAGCTTTAATTTTCTATTTTGAAATTAGAAGAATTAAAAGCAAATATAAGAGTTATTATTTATCTGTTTATCGTTATTATGGATATTCATGGAGCAAGATTATAATTAATCAAATTGCATCGTCTGTTTGTTTTATTTCTTTTATATATTTATTATCGTTTATTTTTGCTTATATATTAAGTGATTTACTAAATGTTCTATTACTAAAATTTGATTTGGCTAACTTTACTTTGTTTATAATGGATTATAAAAGTATTTTATTATTATATGTTTATCTTGTATCTATTTCTACAATATTTTCACTTATTTTGGCATTATTTCAAATAAAAAAAGGTTGGCTTAATACTATTAAAGAAGGAGAAAACTTTTTATGATAAAACTAGAAAACATAAGCAAAAGTTTTGGTGATAGCAAGGTCTTAGATAATTGCAGTTGTAACTTATATTCAGGGAATATATATGTTTTAAAAGGAAAAAGTGGTAGTGGAAAGACAACTTTATTAAACATAATTGCTTTATTAGATAATAAGTTTGATGGAACGTATAATATAGATGGTATTAATTTGAAAAATGCTAATAAAAAGAAAATAAACAAAATAAAAAAAAAGATTTCTTATGTAATGCAAAAAAATTTGTATTATAAAAAGATTTCTTTGTTAGAAAATTTATTAATGGTTAATAAAGATAAAGATAGAATAATGGAGTTAGCAAAACAATTTGATGTTTTAGATTTAATTAATATGCATCCGAATGAAATAAGTGGCGGAGAGCTGCAAAGATTTTCGATAATTAGAGCTTTGCTTTTAGATAGTTCAATTCTTATTTTTGATGAACCAACTTCAAATTTAGATTTAAATAATTCTAAACAATTTGCTAAGTATATAGGTAAAATTTCCAAAGAAAATAAAATTATAATTATCGCAACACATAAAAATATTTATGATGAAATGGTAGATGAAATAATTAATATAGAATATGGGAAAATAAATATTAGAAAGAACAATATAAAAGAAAATAGCGATAAAATAAACTTTAATAAAAGTAATAATAAAAAGAAAATTTCTAATTTAATTATTAAAAATAGATATAAGGAAAGTATATTTACAAAATGTTTTTTTGTTATTTTAATATCTTTGATACTTATTAGTATGTCATTTTATTTTAATTATCGAAGAGAACTTATTAAAAATAATTTTGAAAATAAAACTTATCATGTAATTGATGTTGGTAAAGATAAAGTTGATAAAATTAAGGAATATTATAAAATAAAAAAGACTTATAATAATTATACTTTTGATGTAGATGGTTATGCTGTATATCCGTTATTTGATTATGAAGATTCAATTTTTAAAGAAGATAATGTGATTTTCTTAGGAAATTTTCCTAAAAACGAAAATGAAGTTTTAGTTAATGCGCAATTTGCTAGAAGTCATTTTGTAGTTGATGGGTTAGTTAATTATGATAATGCTTTGGGTAGTGAATTGAATATTGATGGTAAAAAATATGTAATAAGTGGTCTTGTTGGAGAAGATAATATAAATGTTTCTGATTTATATAAAAACACGCAATTTTATTTAAACATATATGGTTCTGACGGATCTGTTTTACCAGCTATTTTTATGAATTATGATGAACTATCTAAAATAGGAACATTAAAAGATGATACAGTAATGATTTCTTTTGATGCTAAAGATTTAGAAAATATTTATGAAAAAAACGATTTTAATCAATCTTTATTTTATGATAGTAATAGTTATATGGCTTATCAGAATAAGATTTCTCAAGTATATGTAAAAACAGAGAGTCCAACTAAGGTTGCTATAATTTTATGTTTTATTCTTATGATTTTATCATTTTTCTTTATGATAAATGAAGTTTCATTAAATATATATTATAAGAAAAGGGAAATTGGTCACTTACAGTTATTACAATATAGTAAAAGTGATGTAGAAATAATTTTAATTGTTCAATATTTGTTAAATATTACTGTTAATATAATAGTTGGAATACTTATATATTTATTAGCAGTTTATTATATAAATAAAAAATATAATTTATTTTTGCTATTACAATTTAAACAATTTTTAATAATTATTCTATTGCTTTATATATATAATTATTTAATAATATTATTTTCAATTAGAAAAATTACTAAACAAAATGTTATTGATTTAATTAAAAATTAATATATATAAATTAAATAGAGCATCAAAAAAAAGAGCAATGCTCTTTTTTAATTTATTTCGATAACTTTTTTTGATTCAATTTTTTTAGTTTTAGGAATAGTAATTCTTAGAATACCATTATTGAATTCAGCTTTAATAGCTTCTTCATCAATATCAGCAAATGAGAAAGTTCTTGTTACTTTACCATAAACTCTTTCACGTCTAATGTATTTTTTATCTGAATCTTCTTCATTTACTTCATCTTTCTTTTCAGCAGTAACTGATAGAATTCCATCTTCACATTCTAGAGTTATGTCTTCTTTCTTATAACCTGGTATATCTAATTCAATGTTATAATTTCCGTCCTTTTCATAAACATCACATTTCATATCATTTACTCTAGGAGCTCTTCCTAAATCATCAAAAATGTCATCTAAATAAAAATTTCTTGGAATTAAACTCATTAATTCTTT
>CANQXV010000086.1 GCA_947627895.1 uncultured Bacilli bacterium | reverse complement strand
GTTGCTCCTGCTACTACTATTAATAATGTTAATACTCCTATCATTAATAATATTGTACTTTTTCTTTTGTTATTTTGTTCTTCTTTCATTTGTTTCTACTTTCCTTTCTTATTTTAGTTTGTAAAGAAATTACTTATTTTATTCTTATAGATATTATACATCCATATAGATGTTATAACAATATTTTATAAATTTGCTTTACACCCTGTATTCTCCCTAATTATATATATATATATATATATTCATGGCTTTTTTGCTAATTTTTAAAAATTTGACAAATTTTTACATGGAGTATAGTAAAATATATAACTTGTATATTTTGCTAAAATATTGTATATTATATTTATGTTACCGGTCAGGTAACGCCTACATTGTTTCGGCGCTACACCAATTTCTTGGCTAGCGCTTTTTTTATATTAATTTTAATATAATTAAAACTAAAATAAGTATAATTACTAGGAGAATTCCTTCTCTTTTCATAGCCATCACCTACCCTTTCGTTATACCTAGTTGAGTACAAAACCCCCTTAAGAAAACTACTCAGATAAAATTATGGTAGGCGCTACTAACCAATAACAAGTACTCTATTATAATTAATAAAATATTATTTTCAATACTTTCGACAAACATAGCAAAATTAGACAAATTTAGTTTACTACTTGTGTATTTTTCAAAAATAGTGTATATTGTAATTATGTTACCGGTTAAGTAATGCCTACATTGCATAGACGCTACACCAATTTCTTGGCTAGCGTCGTTTTGGAAGAACCTTGATAATTACCAAGATTAACATAATTATTATTACTAAAAGAATAGCAAATTAAATTAAAAATTAGATTAATTCCTAAGATATTAAAGCAAAGTTGTAAAACAATGGAGTATTACCAACCGGAAACATAATATTAGACATGAAAAAACAAGATTGATTTTTAGTTTCAATCTTGTTTTTAATTGTTTATTTATGCTTCTTCAGCCACTTCTTCAGTTAGATTATCATCGCTTAATAATCTATCTTCTAAAACTTCACTGGCATCATCAGTAAGTAAAGCTTTTTCTAAGTCAATGTTAATATCGCTATATTGTTTATAACCTGTTCCGGCAGGGATAAGTTTACCAATAATAACATTTTCTTTTAAACCTTGAAGGTTATCAACTTTACCACGAATGGCGGCATCAGTTAAAACTCTAGTCGTTTCTTGGAAGGAAGCTGCAGATAAGAAGGAATCAGTTTCCAAAGAACTCTTAGTAATACCAAGCATAATTGGATTACCCTTCGCGGGAACTTTACCAGCCATAATAACTGGTTTATTTCCTTCGGTAAATTCTCTTAGAGAAACAGTTAAACCTTCAACGAAATCAGTATCACCCGCATCGACAATCCGAACTTTATTAATCATTCTCTTAACAATAATTTCAATATGTTTATCGTTGATATCAACACCTTGTAATTTATAAACCATTTGAACTTCTTTTAAGATATATTCTTGAGCTGTAAGCGGATCAGTAACCGCAAGTAATTCCTTAGGTGAAATAACACCTTCCGTTAATTTATCTCCGGCTTCGACCTCATCGCCAACTTCAACTCTTAATTTCATATTGTAGTTGGTTGTATGTTCTCTTACACCCGCTTCGTTTTCAATGGTAATATTGTATTTACCACTTTGTTCTTCAATCCCAATAACTTTACCAGAAATTTCAGCAATAGTTGCTTTCCCTTTTGGCGTTCTGGCTTCAAATAATTCTTCAACCCGAGGTAGCCCTTGAGTGATATCGTCCCCTCCGGCAACACCACCGGTATGGAATGTTCTCATGGTAAGTTGGGTACCAGGTTCCCCGATTGATTGAGCAGCCATAATACCAACCGCTTCACCTTGTTCAACTAAATTACCAGTAGCAAGGTTACGACCATAACATTTTTGACAAACCCCATTATTGGATTTACAAGTTAAGACATCGCGAATTTCAACCTTTTTAATGCCAGCTTTCGTAACTTTAGCCACAATATTTTCGGTAATCATTTCGCCAGCTTCAAGAATAACTTCCTTAGTTTCGGGATTAACTATTCTTTTTGATGCAAAACGACCTAAAATTCTTTCGGCAAGTGGTTCGATAACTGAACCATCTTTTTCATTGACTAAATCATAAACCGTAACCCCTTGAACGGCACCACAATCGTATTCTTTAACAATTATATCTTGAGCAACATCTACTAACCGTCTAGTTAAGTAACCAGAGTCAGCAGTTCTAAGTGCTGTATCGGCTGAACCTTTTCTTGAACCGTGAGTTGATAAGAAGAATTCAGATACACTTAAACCTTCAATGAAAGATGATGTAATCGGAATTTCCACGGTGGAACCATCAGGTTTTGCCATTAAGCCTCGCATCCCTGCAAGTTGGGTAAAGTTAGAAATCTTACCACGAGCCCCACTATTCATCATCATGAATAATGGATTATCATAATTACCTTGACTTAAAGCATTAAGTTCATTTTTAACTTCATCAGTTGCTTCGGTCCAAACTTCAATTACGGAAGAATATCTTTCTTGTTCCGTAATTAAACCTCTTTGATATTGTTTATTAATTTTTTCAACTTTAGCTTTGGCATTAGCAATAATTTCTTCTTTTTTATCGCTTCGAACAATATCGGCGATAGATACGGTAATACCCGCAACAGTTGAATATTTGAAACCTAAGTCTTTTAATTTATCAAGCATAATTGATGTTTCTGTTGTTTTATATCTTTTAAATACTTGAGCAATTAATTGACCTAAAGTTTTTTGAATAAATGGTTGAACTAAATCCATCTTGCTAATAGCTTCAGGTATATTAGTACCCATTTCTAAGAAATATTTATCTGGGGTAATACCTTCAATATTTTCTTTGGTTCCTTCATTTACATAAGGGAATGTATCAGGTAAAATTTCATTAAATTTAATTTTACCTACTGTTGTTACTAAATATTTATTTTTTTGACTTTCCGTAAATACTTTATGTTTAAAGCTATTTACGGGAATGGCAATTCTTGTATGAAGAGTTATTTCTCTTCTTTCATATGCCATTAAGGC
>CANQXV010000085.1 GCA_947627895.1 uncultured Bacilli bacterium | reverse complement strand
AAATAAATAATATACCTGGAGTTGGAAAAAAGTTAACTTCAAGAGTTATTGCAGAAGTTGGAGATATTAGAAGATTTAAAAATGCTGGATCATTAATAGCATATGCTGGAATAGACGCCCCACCATATCAATCAGGACAATTTGAAGCAAATAATAGACATATATCTAAACGAGGGAATAAATATTTGAGAAAAACAGGATATGAAATAATGAAATCATTAAAAAGCAGTTGTAAGAGTAACAATGATATAAAATCATATATAATAAAAAAAGAAAAAGAAGGAAAATTAAAGAAAGTAGCAAAAATTGCAGGATTAAATAAGTTTTTAAGAATTTACTACGGAACAGTAAAAAGAAAATATAAAGAATTAAAAATATGGTAATTTACTTAATTATAAGTTTAAAAAAAGACCTAGAAATAGGTCTGCGTTAGCATGTTTTAAATTTTCTTAAAAATAAATTTAACAAATTTGCAAAAAACTATTGATTTTTATTAGCAAGTTTTTATATTGCAAGACGTTGTCAAAACTAGTCAAAATTCGACTCTTTTTCCTTGCCTAATTTAACTTTATCATCTTTTTTTATCTTTGTACAGGACAAAATTTATAACTTAAAACTAAAATAAAAAAGATCCAATTTTACTTGAATCTTCCTTATTATGCTGCTTTATAACATACCATATCGATACCCCCATTTGTTCCTGAATAATATGACCAACCACTATCGCAAGAATACTCAATCGAACACTCCTCATTCCACGATTCACATATTTTACAATTATAATCAGTCATTACTCGCCCACTACCGTCACTGCAAGATCCAGCAACCTTTTCCGCACCATTTGTGCAATCATAATAATTGCCAGTATTAATTTCACACTTACTCAAACAACTATCACATCGAACAACAGTTGTACCTCCTTGACTTGCACAAGTTTTTTGACAATTTGTTTTTGTTTCCGTTCTACTCTTTGTACAAATATATCCACCCTTACTTGTATCGTACGCTAAACTTCCAGGAGCACAAGTAGGTACAGTTAAATTAGTTGATACAATAGATGATTCTCTATTAGCAATATCTTTTATATATACTTCTACGGTATAAGCTGTTAAAGCATTTAAACTTCCTATCGTGCAACTTCCATTAACTGCTTTGGTCCAACTACCTGTATTACTTACTCGACAATACATATTATTAGTATCTTTATCTGTTGAATCACTTCCAATAGTTACTGTTATACTACTTTCTGCTCTGGTACTTCCTGTTATTTTCGCTACAGGATTACTATTATCATAGTTAATCTCTGCATTTAAACTACTTGATGAATTACTAGCTACATCTCTTACAAAAATATATCTTGTATTACTTCCTGTACTAGTTAATGTTGCACTTATCGTTAATGTAGTTACGCCATCTTTCGTTGTTGTTTTATTGGCTACACTTTCCCAATTACTACATTCATTAACATTATTTGTTGTTCCAACACAATAACTACTTACATCTGTATCACTATATGTTACCTTATAAGTGACACTTCCTGTATGAGTATAACCACTTGTTGGAGTTAACTGACCTTTTGTTGCTGCTCCCACTGAACCAGTTCCTGTTACTTCGATTGATTTCAATGTTGGTGTTACTCTATCTAATATAATACTATCACTACCATAAGAATCTGTAATATTACCTGCTCTATCTTTTAACCAGACATACACCGTTTTATTACCATTACCATCTTCTAACAATTGATTAACTGTTTTACTTCTCTTTGTAATTTCATCACTTGTTAATGTTTGATAATCACTACAACTAGTAGTATTACTTATACAATATTCTTCTATATCATCATCTTGCCAAGTTATATCTACAATAACATTTAAACCATTGGTATATTCATCACCTTTATTTATTAATACTATTGGTATATCTGGTTTACTAGCATCATAATTAATATCATCATTACCTGGATTAGATATATTACCAGCTTTATCTTTTAACCAAACATACACTATTTTATTACCATTTCCTTCGGTTAATAAATGTCCTTCCACCGTGGCCTTTTTTCCTCTTTGTTCTTCACTAGATAATGTTTGATAATTATCACAACTTAAAGTATTACTTATACAATATGCCTCTATATCTTCTTCATTCCAACTTATAACAACATTTACTTCTCTTTGATTGGTATATAACGCACTATTATTTATGACTACTCCTGGCGTATCACTATTACTTTTATCATACGTTATACTACTTGTTTTTACATTACTTACATTCCCTGAAAAATCTTTAATATAACCATATTTTGTATAACTTCCTTCTCCTTCTAATGTCAATGTTTCTTCTATTTTCTTTTGTCCTTTAGTTTCTTTCCATTGACATTTATCACTATTTTCTTCATTCGTTATACAATAATATTCCACATCTTCATCTAACCAATTCATTTTTAAATTAACGGTTTCACTTTGGGTATAAAGATTTCCTTCATTTATTTTAAATTCTGTTATTTCTGGGGCATCTTCATCATATGTTTTACAACTAAAATTATCTACTTCAATATCAATATGCAAATCTTTACCTGCCAAATAATTTTGTTTATCTTTTTTATTTATTAACTTTACATATGTTTCTAAATATTCTTTTTTTGTTCCTTCTGTTATAAATTTTACTTCATAACTTATCTTACCCGTTCCCTTTATATCATATAAATCTAATAATTGATCTAAATCGCCTCCATGTAAATACAAATACAAATCTTTTGGTTCAATTACTTTTCCCATTGCTTTATCGCTTGTTACATCCATTGTTACATTTACAGTAGCCTTACATAATCTTTTTTCTGTTTCCAATACTCCACTTGCTTCCACACTAGCAATATTATGCTTCCCACTATCTTCATCCTTTACATAAGCAAATTCATCATCAGCATAATAATCTCCTGCATTTCCTAAAGCCATATCACTTGTTTTTAAATTAAGTTGTAAATTACCTAATTCATTTTTTAAAGCAACACTTCCTGGTGATGAAGTACTTCCTTGAATTATCGAAGTAACACTTTCTCCCCCACTTGTAATACTAAAATAAGCATAGGCTGTGCC
>CANQXV010000084.1 GCA_947627895.1 uncultured Bacilli bacterium | reverse complement strand
GTCTTGCAGCACTTGCAATTAGTTCATTTGGATTAATGGCAGGTGTAAATGCGAACACAGTTGATTGTACTTCAAATCATCAAGCGAAGATTGATGAAGTATGTTATGATACTTTGAATAGTGCTCTAGAAGCTGTAACAAGTGGAGGAACAATACTAGTAACAGAAGGTATTTCTTCAAAAGAAGCAATTGTTATTAATAAAGGTTTTAATATAACAATTGATTTAGGAAATAATACTATTAATTTTCCTAGTGATGCTAGTACAGCATTTGGAATTGATGTAAAAAGTACGACAACTTTAAAAAATGGTAGTGTTGTTTATGAAGCGACTAAAGAAAATCCAACGGCTATTTTAGTAAGAAATAAAGCATCATTAAGTATAGAAAATGTTAAAGTAGAAGCCAAGAAAGGTACAGGAATTGATTTATATAAAAGTAATGGAACATTAGATGTTGATGCTAAAAGTGTTGTCACGGCTTACGATAATGCAGCTATTATCGCATGGGGAGATGACAGTGCGGTAAATACTTATACTCTAAATCTTTATGGGACAGCCCAAAATTTAGGCGAAGCAAGTGCATTTGCTGCAATAAATGGTGCCTATCTAGGAACTAACTTAACATTTAATATTAATATCAAACCAGGGGCTAAAGCTACAAGTATTAATGGAGCTGGAATTTTACAAATGTCTAAAGGTACAGTTACTGTTGAAGGTACTGTAATAGGTGGATGTTCAGCCATAGCTATGACTCGTGGCGATTTAAATCTTAAATCAGATGCTTATGTTGAATCAACTAAAGCAGGCGATACTGATGTATATAAAGGAACAAGTAATTTCCAAGTATTTAGTAATGGAGCTGCTATTTATTTAGAACCAACAGACCAAAGTATGAATGTTAATATAAACGGAGGGACTGTAAAAAGTTCTCATGGAGCTGCATTATCAGCACCAGCAAATAACGGAAATAATAGTAAATTAACGCTTGATATTGAAAATGGCTCTTTTGAGGGTATAGCTAGTAAAGGAGATATCGATGTTTATGGTATTGCCGAAAGTGGACAAGGCTTTATAAAAGGTGGAAAATTTGCTAATAAAGTTGACACTAAATATTTAGATAGTAATGTTACACAATCAGTAAATGGTGTAGTTGGGACAGTTCATAATATCAAAACTGATGCTGCTGTAAACGGAAGTTTCTCAGTTCCTAGTAATGCTGCTAAAGGCGAAACTGTAAAAGTAACAGTTACTCCTGCTTCAGGATATCAATTAGATAAAATTACAGTTACTAAAGGAGCAGAAAATGTTCATGTAAATGCTGATAATACATTTGTAATGCCAGATGGAGATGTAACAGTAAAAGTAACATTTAAATTGATTCCAAATAAACCAGCTGAAGATAAAAATGATATTATTGTTGAAGAACCAAAGGGTGATGAAAATGTAAACCTTTCAACTGAGACTAGTGATGTCTTAAAGGATAGTTTAGTAAATGCAGAAGATGAAGAATTAAAAGCATTAATTAAGAATCATGATGTAACCATAGAATTAGAAACTGAAAAAGTTACAAAAGATTCTTTAGAAAAAGAAGAATTAGCAAAATTTGAACAAGTAATTGAAGGAGCAAATATAACTGAATTCTTTGATTTAAATATCGTTGTTAAAGCAGTAGGTCAAGCTGACCATTACTTAAAAAATTTAAGTAAACCAATTACTTTAACAATTGATTTACCAGAATTACCTGAGGTTGCTAAAGGATATACAAGAAAATACTATATTTTAAGAGAACATGAAGGTGTAGTAGAAAAATTAGATGCAACATTAACTGAAGATGGAAAGTTATCATTTGCAACTGATAAATTTTCAAAATATGCAATCGCATATGTCGATGAAGAGATAAAAGATATAGTAACTGACAAGAATCCATCGACAATCGATAATGTAATGAGTTTTGTTGCACTAGCTATTGCATCAATTGGAATTCTTGGTATGTCATCAAAGAAATTATTAAAAAAATAAGTTTTTGACTATTGAAGCAATTCAATAGTTTTTTTAATTTAGAAAACCTCACATTTTTCAATGTGGGGTTTATCTATATTCTAAAGGGGATAACTCCTTATAATATTTTTTAAATAAAAAGTAATTGGTTTAAGATATTTTTTGCACATAATTGATATTACAAATAAAATCATTAGTAATATTTGTTTCAATATTTTCTAAAGAGTTATCATAGTAAATAGTTATATATACTAAAGTGGATTCTCCAGCTTTTAAAACGTCTAGAGGTGGTGATGTAATTATTTGCAAAACCGATGTATCATCTTGATTAGTTGTTATGTTTTCTAGGGTAGCATCTATATTACCATTGTTACTAATTGTTACTTCATATGTTATGGAATCTCCTGGTTTCATTAAACTAGCATCAAAGTTAAAAGAAGTATTTGAAAAAGATGGTGTACCTGCATCACAATTTACACATACCTTGGTGGCTTCAACATTAGTTATAGAAATATCCCAATTTCCCATTATTTTAGCTTGACCATTTATTTTTAAACTAGCTCCTAAAATAGCATAGCAACTAGGAATTAATATTATAAATAGCAATAATATTAAAAGAAAAATTAAAGCATATTTAGGTTTCATATTTTTCCTCCTCTCAAGTATTACTTTTTAATTAGAAAAGAAAAAATATTTATAAGGATTTTAATTATCCCTGTTATATTTTATGCCGAATTTTTAATTTGGTGATTTATTAAGCCAATGTCTACTTTCTGTAAAATTTGCTTTTACCCCTTGAATATATATATATATATATATATAATTAGGGAGAATACAGGGTGTAAAGCAAATTTATAAAATATTGTTATAACATCTATATAGATGTATAATATCTATAAGAATAAAATAAGTAATTTCTTTACAAACTAAAATAAAGAAGGGAAAATAGAAAAAATATGAAAAAAGAACAAAACAAAAAAAGAAATTTAGTATTTTTAATAGTAGGAGTACTAACTCTATTATTAGCAGTAATAGGAGCAACCTATGCCTTCTTCCAAGCCCAAATTGGTGCTAAAAAAGATATTGATATAAGTGCTACAACCGGAACAACTGATGTCCTATCATTTAATAATGAAGATATTGATGTTTCAACTGAAAATATAAAAGATGAAAATGATGCCGAAGATATTGTTATAAATGCTAATCAAAGTAATTTTGGACCA
>CANQXV010000083.1 GCA_947627895.1 uncultured Bacilli bacterium | reverse complement strand
TAAAACATCACAAAGCCTTATAAATACTAGGCAAAATGATGCTTTTTTATTATTTTATCTGTCAAACTCGGGTTATAGCACATTTTTACTATTTTCCTATAAGAATAATTCCGTGATTATTTTCTTTAGTTCTTCGTAGCTATGACTTTTTAGATATTTACAAGTAGGATATTCATCTAAAGCATCAAATAAAATAGCTTTCATACCTAAATTTAAAGCTGGTTTAATATCTATTTCTAAGTTATCACCAATCATTAAACATTCATGCGCTTTAACATCATGAGTAAATTCTAAAAATACTTGAGCATCAGGTTTTCTAGCCTTATCTCCACCGACAATTTTATGAAAATAGGAAAACAAGCCCATATTTGTTAATCTTTTTTGGTAAGTACCAGCAAAAAAATTAGTTAAAACATCTAACTCCCAATTGTTTTTTAAAAAATCTAGTAACGAAATTAAATCTTTAGAAGGTGGATATATCCAGTTACTGGCTATTAAATTATTTAAATCGTCTATAAAAGAAAGCGGTAAATCAGTTTCTAAATAAGAACTAATAAAAGAACACATCGTTTCTTTATTAAAACAAGGACTTGTTTTTTCATATTCACCAATAGCCTTATATAAATCAATGCCTTTTTTATTTAAAACCTGATATTTTTCTAAAATATTATTATAAGTTTCTAAATATTTTTCTTTATCAAACATAATTAAAGTATCATCAACATCAAAGATAATTTTTTTAATTTTATTAGCCTTGGTTGCTTTTAAATATTTTATTTTTATTCCTTGGTCGTGAAACTTTTCTTCATATTCCGTCATAACATTTTCTTTATTTTCTTGATGTAAATCATAACTTACATCAGTTATGGTATAACCATAATTTTTTAGAGAATCTAGACTAAAAGCAAATAAATCATCATTATCGGTTTTTTGATAAATTAAAGCATCTTTAACAAATAAATTTTCATAACATTTTAAATAATCTTCTGAGGTTAATCTTCTTTTCGCATGTCTTTTCTTCGGCCAAGGGTCGGAAAAGTTTAAATAAATACAACTTATTTTATGATCGAGAAGTTCACCTAAATTTTTAGCATCCATAATTAATATTTTTAAATTAGGTAAATTATAAGGAGCAATTTTTTTAATGGCTAGGGATGCCACCGAAGAATATTTTTCAACGCCAATAAAGTTAATATTGGGGTATTTCAAAGCCATTTCTAATAAAAACTTACCCTTACCCATACCTATTTCCATATGAATAAGATTAGAATTAGAAAAACCTTCTTCTGTATAGAAAAAGGTACAATTATTTATTACTTCCATCTTATCTTTAGGGTTTCGCATCCGCATTTATAACACATCCTTACTCGCTTGCATATATTGTTTATAGGAGGAAAAGTATGAAAAAGAACCGCAACGCATTCTTTAATGAAGCCAATATGTCTTATCAAGGATATAATCCGAATATGAATATGCCCGGACCAGCACCCTTCCAAGCTCAAAGTTCCTACAATTCTTTTTACGCCGGACCAAACCCAAATATGGCTTACAATAATAACGATTTAGAAAGCCGTTTAGCTAAAATTGAACGCCAAATTAATCGTCTTGATCATCGCCTAACGAAATTGGAAACGACCACGACTAGTCCGATGATTGATGATTATGATACCAACACTACTAATATGTACATGTTATAAAACTTACCCCTCGTAAGTTTTTTTAATGGTAAATAATCATTGCACTAAAACAATATAATTGCTCTTCGCCACAAACACCAATTGCTACTTGATATTTTATATCTATTATATCAAATTCTCCGTTGGAAAGAAAGGCATTTACACTAGCTTCTAAATCTTTTTCATGGGCTTCATCAATAACTTTAACTTTCATAGTATCACCACTATAAATATATATTAACTTGTCCCATTATTATGTCGAATTAACGAAAAATATGCACATTTTGTTTTAAAGCTCTTTTAATTCCGGTATTTTCTTCTTGTAAATATGCACATTCTTCTTGTAAGTAATCGGCAACATCTCCATGACCTACTTTAGACCAATTAAAATAATTATATTTTAACTTGTTAAGCCATTGACTATGATTTATATCTTTGGCCTCATACGCTAAATGACAAACATCTTCAATTTGGGTTTCGCCTTCCATTTGTAAAAGACCATACGGCATAAAAAGAGAAAATGATAAAGCATCATAAGTTTGAAGAACCGTATCACTAGATGATGCAAGTAGGCCTAACGCCTGAGGATTATTTATTTTTTGTAAAAATTCTTTTTGTTCCGCGGAACTTAAGTTTGGTAAACAATAATGATTACTAAAATACATTTCTATTTGACTAATAAAATCAGGGTCTAAATCATAACCTAAGTAAGAAGCTAAAATCCAATACGGAATTTTTACTTCAATTCTGTATTCACTAGGTCGCCTTAAACTAAAAGTACTATATTCGCCAACTCCAATATGATCTTTAACCATATAATCAGGAACATCAATTTCCCATATTAAATAATTACTATTGAATTTCCCTTGCATTTTTTTCGTTTTAGATAACGAATATGCCCATTTAATCGCATCTAAAAGGCTCGGATAAAAATATTTAGCCAAATCATTATTAGCAAAAGTATTTAAATTCGCTCTAGGATTTTTCCCATATTTGATAAATTCCGTCGAAGGTGCACAATAACCATGCATTAAATAAGCCGCTTCTAACCCTTCACTAGCCGCATCAATACTGGTATCATCTATTTTTTGTTGTTCCAAAATTGGCACACTACGATATAATCTCATTATAACCAACCCCCGTTATATATAAATAATTATACACTCTTTTTCTCTATTTGTCAAATTTTGTCAATTAATATACTTTGTTATTGACTTTTTAGTCAAAATAATTTACGCATTTAGACAAAAAAAGATTGCTCTTTTTATTGAACAATCTAATCTTTAACAACAATATTAACTATTTTTTTAGGAATGACAATTGTTTTAACAAATGTTTTATCTTTAGTATATTTTAAAACATTTTCATTTGCTAAAGCTTGGTCTAAAATATCTTTTTCGCTCATGCCATCTTTAATGGTTACATCGCCTCGAAGTTTACCATTAACTTGTACCCCAATAGTTATTTCATCATCTATTGTTTTGGCCTCATCATATTTTGGCCAAGAACCTAAACAAATTGGTTCATAACCTAATTCTTCATTTAATTCTTCGGTAATATGCGGAGCAACGGGATTTAACAAAGTTAATAAGATTTGATAATCTTTTTTAGTTATTGCCTTTTGGTCTTCCATACTATTAGTTAAAATCATTAAGGAAGATATGGCCGTATTATAACGCATACTTTGTAAATCATTTTCGACTTTTTTAATTGTTTTATGCATAATGCTTTCAATAGCGGGTGTCATTTCTTCGGAATCAGT
>CANQXV010000082.1 GCA_947627895.1 uncultured Bacilli bacterium | reverse complement strand
GTCTACAGCCTTAAAGGACTACTTATGTGTGCTTGAAACAATCACATTTGCACTGGTTTTTATGCTGATTTAATCCATAATGAGTTACAGGAAGTCTGCAACTCACCTCACCGTGCTTTGTAGTACACACTCCTTCAAGGTTGATATTATAAATATAAAATAAATTTTGGACAAGATTTTTCAAATAGAAGATCTACTGCCGATTATGAAAAACAAATACAAAGTTATGAAAAATTTTATTTTGATGTATTAGAAGAAATAGAAAACAGAAGAAAAGTAGATTTTGCGATTAAGGGTGGCATTGCTGATTTAATAGATAAAATAGAACTTTCTAAAACAGAAAAAAAAGAAATCTCAAATGATGAGATATTAGAAAGATTAAAAGAGTTGATTCCAATGATAAGACCAAATTTAGAAAAAATTGATAAAGCAAAATACCCATCATTTGACAAAGGCGTACTTCCTAGAAAAGAGTCAAAATCAAATGTTAAGTATAATTCTATTACAGGAAATATTATAGATAAAAAAGAATAAAATTACGAACACGTTTTGTTAAAACGTAAGTTTTAATGAAAGTGGGAAAAGGAATTTTATTCATCCATACTTTTGCAAAGCAAAAGAAAAAATAATCTTTTTGCCTTTTCGCAAGATTAGGCATTAAGATTATTTTTATATAAAAGATACGCACTATTATTCTAATCAAATAATCATTTTGTAGTGCGTATCTTTTCTTTTTATTTAAACTTGATTTAAATAAAAAGGCAATAACTTACTTACGATAGTTTGTAATGTTATTGCTTAAATGGGGTTTCAAAAGGGGAAATTCCCCTTTGCCCACTGTTATTGGCTTTGCCAATAGCGTAGTTGGTTACTATAATGGAATTATAGTCTTATTTTGTCATTCCATCCAATCCTAATTCTGACTTATAAGGATTCTCATCCCAAGGACTAAATGTTCCATGTAAATCAAGTTTTCCTTCTTCTTTCAAATATGCATAACTATCTGTAATACACTCTTTAAACGTATCCCAATCAACATCAGTATTTTTACTAGCAAATTTCACACTTGAATCATGGCCATCATATATCCTTCTATGTAAATCATCCAAGGGATATCCATATTCATCAACAAGCAATAAATTAGCCGTGTAATTAACAAGTTCTTCTTCTAATTTCGCATAACATTCAATCGTTCTTTTTTCAAGCGGTGCCATTTTTGAAAATTTATCAGCAACTTGTTTGTATCTTAACAACGCAAGATCAATAATTTTTCCATCAGAACTGTACATTAATTCTTGACTATTATATACTTTTTTAAATATATCTAATAATTCTTGATAAGAAGAATAATAACTTTTTTGTCCACTCATTTTTGCTTTTAAATCATGAATATAAGCATATCTAGCATCCGGACTAGTTGGAACATTTGCTTTTAAAAGTAAATCATCTATAATATCAGTTATAATTTTAAGTACCCTAAGTGCAGGCACTCTTTTTTGATTAGGATGTTCTTCGTCCCAAATTCCTCTTCTAACTTGAGTTTCCTCAACAAAACCATACTCATCAATCTTAATCCTTGATGATAAAAAATCTCTGCCAGAATCATAAACAAAAAGATTGTTAGTTATTAAATAGTCAAACACTTCCATATATGTTTGTATAGCAATATTATACTTAACTCTTTCCATGTAAGTACCTCCTATCTATTTGAAAAACCTGGCTTATCATGTTTTTCTTCTACTTCTTCTGGTTGTTCAATCATAACTTCATATGTTCCCATAGGTAGTCTAGGTTTTATTTTTTCAATTTCTTGAATAATACCTGTCAATTCTTGAACTTTTTCTCTTGATTCTCCAATTCTTTCTCTATACCTTTCTACTCTTGTTTGATAATCATCTCTTTGCGACATTGGTGGAATAAGTTCAATTTCAGTGTTTCCTATCATTTTTGTTAATCTCCGATGAGATTGTAAATATTCTAATTCTTCATCAGTTAAAAAAGTAGGCGTTGCTTGAATTAAATATTCATTTGGAGCCGTATTAAATAAATTTCCATCAGTTAATTCACCAAAATACATTTCACCAGTAGTAGCTTTACGATGTGGATGTTTAAAGGCACCCTCTACTTTTCTTTTAAATCTATCAGTAACCGTAAAATCACCTTTTGGAGTTCCATCTTGTTCAAACAAAATTCCTAAATAAAACGGTGCTTTTTTTATTGATAAAGATAATTTAGGAGCATCTTCAATAATTTGAGTCTTCTTTTCAAGTAATTGCTCTTGAACTTTTTGAGCATCTTGTTTAGTTCGTATTGATGATTGTGATTTTGTTTCAAATTCATAATTTTCGTTCATAATTTTCACATCCTTACATTATAATTGTACTAAATTTCTAACGAAAAGTCTATGAAGTAAAACAAAGTTTTACTTCACAAAAAAGTACAAAGCGTGTAGAATATGTAACTATCTCAACTGAAACAAATTCCTGCTTTGTACAAAAAATATTATACATTATTTATTAAATAACGCAAGTCCTTGTTTCTAGTTCATTTAATTTTTTATTGGCTCGAACTATCATATAAACAGACATAGAAGTATTTATTAAACACACAACAAATCCCATTATGCTTGTCATAAGCATTTTAAACTCACTATCATTGGCACCAAACTCACTAATCATTGCCACTTCCAAAGAAATCATCGAAATCATGGCCACCGTTAAGTTAATACATTTACTAGATGCTAAAAGAGGACTTTTGTTTTTTCGATATTTGATTACATTTATAATTGCACTTATGATTAAATAAAAATCATACATAGCAACAATATAGATAATAAATCCCGCATAAGTCATTTCTTGATTTTGTTTAATTATTAAGACAATTATACCAGACAATATTAAATTTAAAAATAAAAGAATGATTCCCGTTAATTTTAATTTTTTGTATTCTTTTTTTAAATTTTTACCAACTTCGTTTTTTATATCTTTAACAATCGACAGCTTCATTAAACAAAGAATCAAATAATAAATTGCAAAAGTTATAAACCACCAAGACATATAATAAATTCCTGTACCTAATTTAAAAATTCCATAAATAAAATGAAGTAAGGTCGCAAATGCTAAACTAAATTTTGTTATTAGGAGTTCATGTTTTTTATACATCTCATAAGATTTTGATTTTTTAATAGCCTGATTACTAAATTCACATATTTTATAAAACCAAATACAAAATAAAATTAAGGCATAAGTAGATAAAAGATAACTTATATAAGCAAGGGGTGTATCTTCTAAATGAAAACTAAATACATAAATTAGTAATCCAAAAGCCACATTAAATATAGTAAATCCAATTATTTTATTAGGAACAAATAATTTGCTTAATATCTTTTTCATATCACACCTCTAACTATATATAATTATACCATTAAAAGAAAAAAGGAAGA
>CANQXV010000081.1 GCA_947627895.1 uncultured Bacilli bacterium | reverse complement strand
ATAAGTTGTGTCAAAAGAAAAGCCTAATTTCAATAAAAAATAAGCTTTTTGTAATTTTTCATCTGTCAAACTCGGGACGAAGAACTAAAGAAAATAATCACGGAATTATTCTTATAGGAAAATAGTAAAAATGTGCTATAATATTTGCTAGGAGAAAGTATGAAGAAGATTTTAATTCTATTGGGTTTTATTTTACTCATAAGTGGCTGTACTAATATTAAAAATCTAACGATTGAAGAAACATTGCAAACTTTAAATGCTTATGATCATAAAGCTAATGTTTATCGCATGGGTTATAAGTACTATTTACCACGAGGTGTAGGGATTAAAGATAGTACGCTTTTTAACGAAGTATTAACAACCGGGAAAGAAACCTATTATTTATATGTTGATGCTTTAAGTTATAATGATAAAATAGAACATAAGTATACCGCGAACCAAAAAAGTTACTATTCTGCACCAATAACCTATCAAGATAAATATGGTTATGTAGAAATAAACGAAGTTGAAAATGCAAAATATTTGATTGAAATTATGTATAATTATGCTAAAATAGAAGTAATAGTAGATAGAGAAGATATTAATGATGCTCTACTTACTAGTGTTAGTATATTAAAAAGTATTAGTTTTAATGATGCCATTATTGCTAATTTATATGGTAATAATATTTTGAAATTTACAGAAGAAGAATTTAATATATTTAATACAACAAGTAGTGATAGTACGTATTTGCAAACGTCCGGTGATTATGAAGAAGAGACAACGGATGAAAAATTACCAGATACGGATTTATTGAACTAGGAAGGTGAATATCGTGGGATTATTTGGAAAAATAAAAGATATTTTATTTGAGGAAGAAGAAGTCGAAGAAGAGGAAGAATTAGCAGTTCGACCACCTAAAAAAGAAGAACCAAAGGTAAGGGAAGAAGTTCCTAAAAAAGAAACTTCAGCCCCAGCCGTAAAAGTTGAAGAAAAACCAAAGGTTGAAGAACCAAAAGAAGAATTTTTAGGTGAAAGAGATATTTATAATAAGGAAACAAGATCACCATTTTTAGATTTTGATGAAGAAGAATTTTCAAGCCTTTTAACTACTCCTAGGACCAGGGGGACCAATGTTTTAGAATATGAAAGAAAGAAAAAAACAGAAAAAAGAATGGACTATGGAAGATATGAACGAACGGAAGTAAAAGAAACAGTTGAAAGAAAGAAATTTAAGCCTTCACCAATTATTTCGCCAGTATATGGTATTTTAAATGAAGATTATCGAATTGAAGATATTAAAACTAAAGAAGAAGACTTAGATAGTTTAGATATTGATAAGGTACGGAAAAAAGCTTTTGAACCAGAAATTAAAAAAGAAGAACCAAAAGTTGATTATTATGAAGAAGAAACAGTTACCGTAAAATATGAAGAACCAGAAGAAGAAAAAATTCAAAAGGGTAAAACCATCGATGATTTACTTGAAGAAACATCTGATGATGTCATTGATTTAAGTCATAATAAAGAAAAAAGCATAGAATATGGTGAAGACGAAGATGAAGAAATAAAATTGGAAGACGAAGAACCAGAAGATATGGCAAAAGAAATACCTGAAGTAACTATAGAAGACACCTCAGAAGACAATAAAGAAGATGACACTATGGAAAGTGATTTATTTGATTTAATAGATTCGATGTATGAGAATAGGGAGGATGGTGAATAATGCAATTTTGGTTAAACTTTTTACCAATTGTAATTTATATTTTATTAATAGCTTTATTAATAATAGGCATAATTTTAGGAGTTAAGACTATAATAACTATGAATAAGGTTGAAAAAGTTGTTGATAATGTAAATGAAAAAGTTGAATCACTAAACTCAATATTTAATATTATTGATTTTGCTACTGATAAAATTGCAAATATGACCGATAAAATAGTTGATTTTATTGCCAATATTTTTAAAAAAGTATGGCCTAAAAAGAGAATAAAGGAGGATTATGATGAAGAAGAGTAATGTTGGAAAATTTTTTACAGGTGCTGTAATAGGTGCCGGTTTAGGATTGTTACTAGCTCCAAAGTCTGGTAAAGAAACCAGAAAGGAATTAAAAAAAGCAATTGATGATTTAGTTCAAAAAGCTAGAGAAATTGATGCTGATGATGTCAAAGATAAGATTTTAGACAAGGTTGATGAAATTCAAAAAGAATTAAAAGATTTAGACAAAGAAAAAGTTTTAAAAATAGCTAAAGAAAAAGCTAAACAAATTGAAGAAAAAACTACTGAATTAGTAGATATGGCTGTTGCTAGTGCTAAACCAAAATTAGAACAAATGGCTCAAGATGTTAAGAAAAGCACTATTAAAAATTTAAAAACTATTATTAAAAAATTAGAAGAAACTGATCAACCGGTTAAAAAAACAACTAAAAAGAGTAATTAAAGATTAAGGAACCAATTATTTTACTGGTTCCTTTTCTTTTTCCTCAAGACTTTCTAAATATTTTTTAAGAATATATAATATCTGACTATTGGTACTTCTTTCTTCGTTTTGGGCGAGTTCAACAATTGCCGCATATGTTTCTTCATCAATCCTTAAAGTCGTAGTTATCATAATATCTTTCTCCTTTATGTATCTTTATAGTATCATTTTAGTATTATTAAAATATAGAATCAAAGTAGTACTAAAATAGTATTGAAATAGAATCCCTTTTTTGCTAAAATTAATTATAGATAATAGATGGTAACAAATAATCCATAATAGTAGTAGGTGAAAGTAATGAATGAAGAAAATAAAAGAAAAAGTTTATTTTTACTAATGGTAGGCACATTATCTTTATTGATAGTAATTGTAGGAGCAACCTATGCTTTCTTTCAAGCCCAAACAGGAGAAGGAAAATCAACTAATGCTACCTTTATAACTGATACTACCGATAATTTAACTTTTATGGTAGGAGGTAATATAAGTATTAATGCAAATCTTGATAACTTTGGTCAAAATGGTGGTGAAAATCAAGATTCAGAATCAACGGCTACAGCAAATTTAATTGCTAATAGTACAACAAGTATAACTGAACCATATAAATATAATATATATTTAGAAGTGGATAAAAACGATTTTGAATATACATCTTATAAAAAGGTTGCTTCCGTTGACGATGAAGACCCAAAAGTATTTAAAACGCAAGCAGAAAAAACTTTAGGAAATAATGATGATTATCGGGGTGTAACCAATGGTTATGAAGGAATACCCGAATTGTTTTTAACAATAATATCACCAGAAGGAGAGGAATATGTACAAGAAATTAATGGAATAGGGAAACATTACACTGAAGAATTTAATAAAAGTAAAGAGGAAACAGAAACCAAAGTAGGTGGATATGATATAACGGAATTAAGGGAAGGAATATATCCTTTAATAGAAGATAAAACAATTCAAGTAACAGATGATGATAAAGCTCAAGGCGAAAAAACAGATGAATGGAAAATAAGAGTAACATTAAAATATTTGGCAGATACAGACCAACAATTAAATGCGGGAAAAACTTTCAAGGGGAAAATAATAATTCAAAGTGAAAAGATACCAACCGATTTAATGGATGTATGTAGTGAAGGAGAAAAATTAGCGGATTGTATAAAGAAACTGCATGATGAAAGTGTGTATGGAGCCAGTAATCTGATATTTCATGATGGACAAGCAGATTACAAAGAAGAAACAAATGCGAAATTAGAAGCAGGCGACAAATCTTATAGATATACAGGTTCATATGAAAAAGTTAATAATTACATATGTTTTGGAGAAGGTTCTGATGCTGAAAAGTGTCCAAACAACAATTTATATCGAATAATAGGAACATTTAAAAATGCCGAAGGCCAATATGAAACAAAATTAATAAAAGCTGACTATG
>CANQXV010000080.1 GCA_947627895.1 uncultured Bacilli bacterium | reverse complement strand
GGGTCCATAGCCACTTTTAAAAGATCCCGAACTTCACTCTGTTTTATATCTAAAACACTGGCAATTTCTTCTGGCGTTGGTTCTGTCCCATATTTTTGAATTAGATCCTTTTGAACTCGTAAAACCTTGTTTATTTTTTCAACTAAATGAACAGGAAGTCTAATCGTTCGAGCTTGGTCAGCAATAGCTCGAGTTATTGCTTGTCTAATCCACCACGTAGCATAAGTCGAAAATTTATAGCCTTTGTTTCCGTCAAATTTTTCAGCGGCTTTCATTAAACCAATATTACCCTCAGAGATTAAATCAAGGAATAATAAACCCCTTCCCACATATTTTTTAGCAATACTAACTACTAACCGTAGATTAGCTTCAACTAGTTCTTGTTTGGCTTCTTGATCACCATTTAAAATACGCATAGCTAAAATACGCTCCTCTTCGGGGGTTAAAAGAGAAAATTTACCTATATCTTTTAAATAGGCTTGCACTGGGTCGCTTGTAAATTCTGCTTTAACTTGCTTAGTATCTTCATCATCATGCCAATCATCAATAACTAAATCTTTTTCATCTAAATCAAGATCTTGATTTTCTTCTTGATAAATATCTTTAATAGCACAATAACCACTTAAAATAGTTTGCAGTAATTCATTTTGAGTCATTCTTAAAATATCGCTTTCGCGAACCATCGTCTTATCTTTAAAAACACTAGCTAGCATCTCATCTAAAAGAGGACATTCACTAATTAATGTAGTTAAAACATCAATATCAATATTTAATTTAAAACGCATAACTAAATCAGCAATTGTCTCTAATTGCTTAATATTATTTTTAGTTAATTTAAAAGTATTTATATAATTTATAAACCAGGTATAATCATTTTTTTGCCAAGCTTCATTAATTTCTTCAATAACAGCTTTTTTTACTAACCGGGGGCTTTCTTCAGTAAAATTACCTTTAGTCACTCTATTTATTAGTAAAGAATAGTAGTTAGCATCAGAATTATAAGCTTGAAAGGTTGTAACTAGTTTTTTAATTAATGTTTGTTCATCCATAACTATCCCCCATCATTATAATAACAAAAATTTCCCGGGCTTGCAATTTAAAATTTGACTTTAATTCTTCGTTCGAAGCAAATATTGTTGGACTTTATTAAAGTCAATTTTAGTATCAAGATTTTCTTTTTCATTATATAAGGTATTCATTTTCGTAAACCATTCCAAAATAATTTGGCTACAAGCATAAACGCGGTCCAAACTCATGTGATATTCCGTGGCTATTTGAGCCATTTGACCTTTAAAATAAGCCATAATTAATTTTTGATATTTAAATGGTAAATAAACAATTAAATTAACAATAAAGCTTTCTTTTACATCATCCGTAGTTGGTAAAAGTAGTTCTATATCATCACCAATGGTACTTTGAAAAATAAAGTCTTTTATTAAAGCCATAATGGCTTGATTAACATAAGAGGTATTTTTAATACTTAATCCTTGATTAGTATAATGTTTATCAAAATTAGCACCAAAAATAGTCGCCAGTAATTGATAATTAGAACTATCTTTATCCCATTTAGAAATAGTTTGTAATAATTCATCATAACTACAACCCACGATTTCATTTAAATGTAAGCCTTCAAGCATTGGATCTTGCATCTTTTTAGTTAAATTAGCTATTCGGTGTCTTAAAATATTTTTAATATAACGCAAGTGTTGTTTTTCACTCTTACTTAAATCTTGATAGACAAAACTTTGTTTAAAATCAGTGGCAGTTAAATTAACTAAAAATTCATAGTAAGGGGCAAATTCATAAGCAAAAGGCGGCATTACTTTTTCTAAATCGGCATAATCACAACTAAGATAATCGGCAAGATTTATTTTCCGCTTTTTAGGACTTTTAGCAATATCTTTTAATCTTTTAACGCCCGTGTGATAGTTACTTATCTCCAGATTCGTAAGTTTAGATAAGTTAATTTCCCCATCTAAATTAGGACCACAAGCTTTTTGCAAGGCTTGATAATAAAGCGTATCTTGATTAAATTCTTTTTTGGTAACAATCGCCATTAATTCAGGATAAGAACAGCCCAGAATATCGGTTAAATAAGGACCATTTTTCTTGGCATAAACATTAATAACACTTTTTTGATGATGCATAGAAGCATATAATTGACATAAACGTTCAATACCATAATAAAAATCTCTTTTTTCTCGATAAGTTAGGCAATCTAAATTAATTTTTTGGTCAAAAAGAAGGCCACAAGCTTTTTGCAAAGTTAAGAAATATTTAGTATCTTTAGCAAAAAGATGATGATTAATTAAATTCATAAGTTCTTGATAAGAACAACCAACTGCTTCCGTCAGATAAGTTACATTTTTTAAATTACTTTCGCCATTTAATTGTAAAGTTTTCGTAATAAATACTCTTTGATAAATACTCTTTAACCGATATATTCCCTCATAAAAAGCGCCTTTGTATTCCTCAGAAATATTTTTTTCATCTAAGGGGTCCTCTAAAGTAGGGCCAAAACCAAGTTGTAAAGCTTGATAATATTTTGATTTCTTACCAATTAAAGGTGAGGTTAAAAGTAAATGTAATTTTTCTAAAGAACAACCAATTTTATCATAAAGATAAATCTTTTTATTACTAATCCCCGCTTCATAAATTTCGTGATACAACTTTCTTAAAAGAGAAAGACCAAACCGATAATTATTAATTTCTTTGGTATCTAATCCATCCTTTTTAATTGGACTTTTTAAATCTTTGCCACAGGCTTTTTGCAAACACTTAAAATATTCCGAATCTTGATGAATATATTCGCTATTTATAATATTTATAAGTTCTTCATAACTGCAACCAACTGCTTCATTTAAATAAGTGAAATCCTTTAAATAAGGTTTTAAAGCTTGATGGTCAACAAATATTTTTTCGTAGTTACGTTTTAAAGCTTTTTTGCCGGAATTATAATCACTTTTATTAACCCCTTGATGAAAATGCCATCTTTCATCTAAATTAGGACCATGAACTTGAACTAAAGCTTTATAATATTTTAGTTGGGGATTTAAAGTTCTAATTAAAGTTGGAAAATCTTCCTTAGGGCAACCCACGATTTCCCATAGATAACGCCTTCTTTTATCACCATTATTATAGCTTACTGATGGTCTTTTATTAAGACGCGGTTTTTTAGTTATCGTTTCTTCTCTTTTCTTTGATGTTGGATTTTTAGCTTTTTTTAAACTAGGGGTTTCATTTTCTTTAAAACCAATATTACACCAATAATTAAAAATTTCTAAGTCTTGGGTATTTAAAATACTAGGACTACCCTTTTGATCTAATCTAAAACCAAAGACTAACATGAAAACTTTTTTAATCTCAGGCTTTTTATCTAAAACTTGACTGATAAAAAGCCTCATCTCTTCTTCCGTGCAACCTAAAGTTTCTTGCAAACTTTGACCAGATATATTCTCTAAAACAACCCCTGATTTAACAGTATTTTGTAAAAATTTTAAAGCATTATCATAGGAACTTTCTTCCACGGAACTTAAAACACTTAAATCTGGTCTATCAGAAAAGTTCTTGCCCCAAACTTTTCTTAATACTTGCCGGTAACGACTTGTTTTAGGGTCAATAGCATCTATTACCGCGAGTAAATCTTCTTTAGAACAACCTAAACGATCCCATAAAGAAAGATTAAATAAAACTAATTCCTTTTTTAAATTTTTTAAAATATTGACATAGATTAATTTTTCAAATGATTCTAAATTACTTCGATCCTGTTTTTGATCATAATTTAGACCATATAATTTTTGACATAACTTTTGTTCACTGCGTTTTCTTTTCGATAAAAATAATTGCACGGCTGTTAAATCGCATTCCAAATAAGTAGTTAAATAATTAATATCATTATTGCTTTGTGTAATTATTTCCATAGTTCCCCCGTTTTTAATTTATTTGTGCTTTATAATATCACATTTTTCCAAAAATGCAAATTATATTTATTTTTTCCAAAAAGTTGTGTTAAACATTATGACTGATTAATGTATTCGGCATAAGCGACCTTTAAATCAATAGGCATTTTAATAG
>CANQXV010000079.1 GCA_947627895.1 uncultured Bacilli bacterium | reverse complement strand
CAGTTCGGCTACGCATCGTCGCCTTGGTAGGCCATTACCCCACCAACTAGCTAATACGCCGCAGGCCCATCTCTAAGTGAAACTTTAAAGGTTCCTTTATTCCGTAGAACACATCCGGTATTATCAGTCGTTTCCAACTGTTATCCCAGTCTTAGAGGCAGGTAACCCACGTGTTACTCACCCGTTTGCCACTAGAGGGAAAATCCAAATCAACTTAAATCCGTTCTTTGTGCAAGCACTCCAAATTTCAAAAAGTGTCAATGGGCCCTCTCGTTCGACTTGCATGTCTTAGGCATGCCGCCAGCGTTCATCCTGAGCCAGGATCAAACTCTCAATAAAAAAGATTTATAACTTTAAATCTAAATTTTAAGTTTTTCCTAAGCTACTCAAATTGACATTTTACTTAGTTTTCAAAGATCATTCTACACACTCTTTTCCGCGTGTGCGTTATTAATATATCAAACAAAAAATCAGATGTCAACAAAAAATTTCAATTTTTTTACATTTTTTTCATTTTTTTGACATTTTTTCGATTTTTCCTTATATTTTATGCCTTTATTAAGAAAAAAATTCATGCTTTTGGCACTGAATCGATAATTTCTTGATAACGCTTATAATAATATTTTATTAAGTCTTTATTAAAGTGCCCTTGATTATTTTTTTTCATTTCAATTAAGTATTTTAATTCCTTTTTTAATATTAAATCTATTGTCTCCGGATAATTCATTACTTTTTTATGATATTTATATTCGTTTTTATCTAAAACGCGATACCCTCCATCCGGATATACTCTTAAATCTAAATCATAATCAATATATTTAATTATATCTTCATCAATAATGTAAGGTGAAGCCAAATTACAATAATAAAATAGTCCAAAGGATTTTAACTGAGCAATAACATTAAACCAATGTTTTTTATAGAAAAACAAAATAGCTAATTCTTTTGTTGTATAGCTTCTACCATCACTTTCGGCAATTTTAACCATGTTATTAGCGCATACTAAATAATCATCCGTTTCATCTAAAATGATTGTATCTTCACTTGAACGAATAACTTTGCCATTATGTTTATAACAGTGGATTCTGTAACTACCACCTATTTTTACTTTTTCTTCTTCCATCATAGACTCATTATAACTAATTTCCATCAAAAAAGCAAAAGAACCTTTATTGTAATTGTTCAATTGCTTTATTTAATGTAAAATCAATATTTTCCGGATTTTCTTCTAAAGATGGTTCAATTACCTCAATATCGGGAGCAAGACCTATACCATCAATACACTCTCCATTCGGTCTTAGCCAATAAGCAGTTGTATATTTGGCCATACTGCCATCATCTAAAGTATAAGTTTGTTGGACCTTCCCTTTACCATAACTTCTAGTTCCAATTAAGGTAGCCCCATAACTATCTTTTAAGGCAGCAGTAAGTATTTCACTGGATGAGGCACTATTACCATTTATTAAGACGACAACTGGTAAAGTTTGGGCTTCATCCGTCGTATCATAAAAATCAGATTGTTGATCTTTATTTTTTAGACTAAACAATAATTTATCTTTGGCTACAAAGATACTAGCAATATCTTTAGCCCCATCTAAATAACCACCTGTATTATTTCTAACATCAATAATTAACTTTTCCATTCCCAGATTTTTCAAAGCCTCATAAGCAGTCTTAAATTGTAAACCAACGTTATTTGAAAATATTTCAATGGCAATATAGCCAATTTTTGTATTATCCATCATTTTGCCACTTACGGCCGGAATAATTATATTTGATAAAGGTATTTCATAACCCAAAAATTCTTCTCCTCTTCTTACTGAAATATTTACTTTTTCCTTACCAGAATTTTTAATTGCATCACTTAGTCCTTCATTATCGCAGACAGTTAAATCTAAATCATCAACTTTAGTAATAATATCTCCCACCATTAATCCGGCTTTTTCTGCAGGTGAATTAGGCGATATTTCAATAATTTCACAACCACCCACTGTTATGCCTATGCCTTCATAAGAACCTTCTAAGCGTTCCGCAAGGGCCTTTTTTTCTTCAGGCGTTAAATAAGTTGTATAATTATCCCCTAAATAATTTAGCATCCCATTGATAGCCCCATCGATCATTTTTTCTTTATCAACATCTTCATAATAATCTGATAAAACAGATTCATAAACATTTAAAAACTCTTGAATATTTTCATCTTTAATTAATTCCCCATAAGAAGTTCCATTATTGCCTCGGTATTCATTCGTAATTATTACTCCCACCGTAATTGCCGAAATAATTGAAGTTATACCAATAATACCAATAACTGAAAATAAATTAAATCCTTTATTCATGTTGCTATACTCCTTATAGTAATTTTATCTCTCTCTAGATAAAAAGAAAAGAAAAATTAGATTCCTAATTCTTCTTTCATTGCATCAACATCTTCTATGTATTTTGTTATCTTGCCATCTTTAATTTTAACAAAGGTAAAGTCACCAACTTTTAAATCATCAATTGTTTTGGCTTTAGGGTTACTTTTTTCATCCCCTGCATAATATGCTTCATTTAATTTATTATTTAAATTACAATAATAAACATTTAAAGCATCTTCTTCACCTTTATACTTATTAACTAAACTAGAATAATAAACTGCTTCGGTTGCATCATCTTTATAAATAACAACGTAGTATTCTTTTTCAGGACGATTAAACATCGTTCCTACGGTAACTATACTATCATTTATTTCGCCTGCTTCCGTCGCATCATTATAATGATATTCATTTTTCATTGATGCAAAATAACTTATTAAATAGATAATTCCTACTATCAACCCAATTACTATAACAATTATAATAAATTGAAAGATTTCTTTTTGTTCTTCATTCATCGCGTCAATTCGACTTTCTTTCTTTTTCATTAACCTCACCTAAATAGATTATAACAAAAAATAGACCAGATGTCTATTTTAATGATGATACTAAGGTCGAATTTCCTAAACTAGCAGCTACTGATACCATTTCCGTTGTTGATAAGTCACTACTTACTAAATAATAATTAATGTTATTAGCATCCCAACTTAAAGAGTTTGAACTTAGGGCCCCAATTGTTTCATTTAACATTAATGGGTCGCCATAGATAGGTATTACTTCAAATTCATTGCTTACTTTCGATAATTCTTCGACAATAACGAAATTACGGTCACCACTAAAGGTTAAGATTATTCTATTGGAATCTTCAGTAGCCACAGTTTCGGAATCCGCTAGATAAGTATTCGCTGGTATATATAATGGATAAATAATATCATCTAGGGAAGCACTTTGTTTACTTTCACAGTCTTCACCTGTACAATTTTTGTTATTGTTACTACAATCTTCACCCATTGTACATTCTTCATTTTCATCTGGTCCATCTGTTGTATTTAAATCTTCATCAATTAAATCTTCTAAAACAAAGTCATCTTCATCTAATTTAGCTTTTAAATTTACCTCATTAAAGTTAACCTTTATTCTAACAATATCTTCTTTATTATATACTTCTACTTTATTAATATTCATATTCTTATCAAAATAAATCTTTTGATAACTTAATTCTTCATTATTTGGATAATCAACTGTACTTTTTAAAATATAGTTATTATCTGTTTCTTCCATTTCTACTTTAGGGTCATTTTTAATATCATTAACTAAAGAACCTAATAGATATGCTTGTGATGAATTTTCAGGCCAAACACTATCAAATTTAAAACTTTTATTAAGTGACGGTGTTACGACTATAACTCACCAAAGTTTTAAACTTTCTATCCTTATTTATATATAGTACCTTATTTTTTAATTATTTTTATTATCTTCTATTTCTTTTTTTTCATCGACATATTTGTAGTTTAAAGCATTATTACTTGTTATTACTGACTCGCCTAATTTTCTTTCAAGATCAACTCTTGCAACTTTGGCTGTATTACCACCCATTCTCGCTATTTTTTTGTTTTGTTCTAAACCATAAGGTTTATGCTTTCTGGCAAGTTCTCTTGTTGCTGTTTCTCCTAAATCTGTTAAAAGGACTTCTACATCTGTCATATTATCTCTCAAAGACTCTTTACGAATGCCCTTAAATGCTTTATATTCACTTGCTTTCATTC
>CANQXV010000078.1 GCA_947627895.1 uncultured Bacilli bacterium | reverse complement strand
CTATCAATAATTATTACATTAAATTATCAGGTGGAATATCTAGACCCATTACAGAATTTTATGATATCAAAGCCAATCTTTCTTTTAAAGAATTTAATAGGTATATTAATAATCTTGATATATTAAAAAATAATGATAAAAATAATAATTTAAATTCAATTAATAGGTGGACATTTGGTATAGAAGCAGATAGATTAGTTAATCTTGTTTTAACTGGTAAAAAGACTGCAACTACATCTTTATATCAACTTGATAGTGTACCTCAAATAGATAGTTTATCAATCTTAACTGATTCCCATGATAATAATAAATGTATCGTAAAAACTAAAAAAGTCATTATAACTGAATTTAAAAATATTACTTGGAATTTAGCAAAGTTAGAAGGAGAAAATAAATCTTTAGAAGAATGGAAAAAAGTTCATATAGATTATTTTAGTAAAATAGATTCTAATTTTAATAATGATTCAAAAGTAATATTTGAAATATTCGAAGTTATAAAAAAGTTTAAGTAGAAAGGTTAATAATTATGTACAAAAATATTTTGATAATAGGGGCTGCAAGAAGTGGTAAAACTACGCTTGCAAAAAAATTAGTTAAAGAAAAAGGATATAATTTAATTAGTATAGATGATATTGTTAGCGGTTTTGAAGCATATCCTGAATTGCAAATTCACCATGATGGTGATGCTAATGATACTGCAGAAAGATTAGCTCCTTTTTTGATTAGATATCTTACTGAAATATCAGAGGGTAATACTTTTTATGATGGAATTAAATATGTGATTGAAGGAACTCATTTTGATTTTCAAGTATTAATGCCATTTCTCCAAAGTGAAAAATATAAAGAAAAATATGAGATTATTGGTTTAACTTATAATCATATTTCTGATGAGGAAATGTACAAAAATATTAAAGTATATGATACTGAAGATGATTGGACATATTGGTGTGAAGATGAGGAACTACGAGGAAATATAAAATATTTTCTTGATAGAAATAAATTTTTTGATGATAAATTTAAGGAATATGATATCAAAACATATGATACATCTTTTGATAGGGAAAAGACTTTAAATAAAATAATAAATTCAATAAAATGGTAAGGTGATTTAGCATGGATTTTATTGGTAGTAAAACAATAGAAACAGAAAGATTAATTTTAAGAAGTTCTAAGATGGAAGAACAAAAAAGATTATGGCAAATATTAATGATACCAGAAGTAAATAAATGGTATTTGGTAGGCGCTAAAAAGCATGCAAATAATCCTAGTCATTGGACTTGGGAAAATCAAGAGAAGTTTTATAAGTCTAAAGTTGACAAAGCAGATAATAATGATGTTTTTGTATGGAGCGTATTCTTAAAACCTGAATGTACCAATAGTGGTTATGAAGAAGTAATAGGACAAGTATCTGCTCAAGAAAATGGAGAAGATATTGATATTCGTGATGTAGGTTGGTATATGGATCCTATTTATCAAGGAAAAGGCTATGCAACAGAAGCCGCTAAAGCAATGATAGATTATATGTTTAAAGAAGTAGAGATAAATGGTATTTCTTCAAGTGCTGTAAAAGATAATATAGCATCTTGTAGAATATTTGAGAAATTAGGATTTAATAAAATTGGTGAAGTAGAAGAAGAATCACCTTATACATTTTATGATGGATTATTAATTTTTTCTAAATATGAATTAACAAAGGAGGACTATTTTAATAATGAAAATAATAGAATATGAAGATAAATATTTGGATGATGTTAAAGATTTATTAGTTGAACTTGAAGAATACATTGTTTCAATAGATAAAGATAATTTAGATCAACTACATCCAGAATATAGAGATAAAATGGCAATTTTAGATTTAGAAGAAGTTAAAAATAATAATGGTAAATGTTATATAGCAGTTGATAATAATAAAGCAGTAGGATTAATTATGGGATGTATTTTTCCATATGATGAATATGATTATTTAGATTATAAATGTCCTAAAAGAGGAGAAATAACTGAATTAATAGTTTCTAAAAATGTAAGAAGTAAAGGTATAGGTAATATGCTTATGAATAAAATGGAAGAGTATTTTAAATCATTAGGTTGTGAATATATTTTAGTAGATGTATTTGCTTATAATGAAAATGCTATTAAATTTTATGATAGGCATGAATATCATACAAGAATGTATTCAAAGATAAAAAAAATAGGATATTAATATGACATTTAAAGAATTTTGTATATCAAATAAAAAAGGTAAAAGTAATTGTGTAATAAGAAGTTTATGCGAAGTTTCAAAAAAGCTGGGATAAAAACTCTAATTGTATGGATTTATTGTTATACCTGTTTAATAAATAAAATATATAAAACGCCTTGATTTTCATTAAAAAAGTAATAAAATAAGTGATAAATTAATTTGTAGTACTTGTGGAGGAGGAGGGACTTGTTTTATAGTCTCTCTTTTTTGTTTATAAATGAATATAACAAGGGTTGGAGGTTATATGGAAAAAAATAAGATAAATGAAATAGGTGATGGAGAAAAAATATATGAAAGTGATATTAGTAAGGCATTTGATGATGTAAAAAGAGTTATTGTTAATAACAATAAAGAAATAAATATAGCAACTACTTCTTGTAAAATTGTAACTTGGCAAAGCTTTGAACATGAATTACTTGTTAATAATCTTGATATTAAGAAAAAATGGATTTCACATAATATACCAGAATTCAACCCAGCAATGTGTGCTATCGTTTGTCGAAAGATAGTTTAATTAATAGGAGGTTAACTATGGATACAAGAATTGTTTTGACTGGAATATTAAAATCTGATAATGAGTTCTTAGTTGTAAAAAGAAGTGAAAGTGATGATCTATATCCTGGAGCCTGGGAATTTCCAGGAGGACATTTAGAGAATGGTGAAACTTTAAAAGAGGGGTTAAAAAGGGAGTTGTATGAAGAAATTGGATTTCTTGAAGAGTTTGAACCAATTATAACTCATTACTATGATGAAGTTAAAAATAAAAATGGTAAAATCATTCATGATTTAGAAATTGACTTTGTTATAGATGTTGATAAATCATTATTTAATATTAAATTGAGTAATGAACATTGTGCTTATAAATGGGTTACTAAAGATTCAGAACTATTAGATGATTTTATTAAGGATAAGTTAAAAAATATAAATTAAATCATAATGGAAGTAATAGAAATTTGTTGTTATCAATAACAATAAATAAATGAATAAAGCTATTAATTGAAAATCTAGATATCTTTAGAAATTTCTCTTGATTAAATGAAAAAAAAGTAGTATCTTAATAATATCTTGACTTTGGCAGTAAAAATGAGCAAACCTATATATAATAAGGGCTAGCTCATTTTTCGTTTGTTGTGTATCAAAGCTTATTTTCAAAAATTTAAAATTTTTTTAATTTCAGATAAAGTAAGGTATTTTCTAGATAAATCAATGTTGAAAATTTGTTCAATATCTTGAATAACGTCATTTCTAAAATTTTGTAAATAAATATCATGTTCAATTTTAGTACTATTATAATTTCTTAAAGAATCAATAATATAAGAATTAGAATATTTTTTATCTAACTTATTTTCTAATAATCTAATGATTAGTAAAGATACAAAACAAGAAAGAAAATGTGTTTCAATGCTTTCATCAGTCCAAACAAATACAGGCCTTGTTTCTAATTCTGATTTTGTAATTTTAAAAGATTCTTCAATTCTCCATAATCCTTTATAAATATCTCTGATTTCCTTATCGGTTAAATTTTTTTCACTAGTGACAATAGAATAATATCCGTCAAATTTTTCTTCCTCTTTAATTTTATCTAATTTAAGAGATAAAGTTTGTGAAGTATTGACTTCTCCAGTTTCGCTATCAAAGCTAATGTTATTAATATATTTTGTACATCCATAAGAAGTAGCTTCTGTATATTTAGAAGGATTTTTAATTAAATCTTTTGCTTTTTCAATGGCAATATCACGTAAGTGTTTTTGCCTATCGGCATATTTCTTAGAATAATAAATCATTTGTTTTTGATAGATTTGATAAGTAACATTTCGCTTACCATCTTTTTTAATTTGAACTTTTTTAGCATAAACTCTAGACTTGTGTTTAAAAATAACAGGCTTATCTTCGTAACCTATAATGTTACCATCTTTATCTTTTTTTACATCTTTATAAGTTACTAAATTACCTTGTTCATCATATATCTTATCATAAATAAAATCATCTTGTTTTA
>CANQXV010000077.1 GCA_947627895.1 uncultured Bacilli bacterium | reverse complement strand
AGTCTGGTAGCTCGTCGGGCTCATAACCCGAAGGTCGTAGGTTCAAATCCTACTCCCGCAACCAATGGTTCGTTAGTGTAGCGGTCTATCACGCTTGCCTGTCACGCAAGAGATCACGGGTTCAAATCCCGTACGAACCGCCATTTGTGGCTGCATAGCTCAGTTGGTAGAGCAGAGGACTGAAAATCCTTGTGTCGCTGGTTCAATTCCCGCTGTAGCCACCAAAATAATCCACAAAAATGTCCGATATATTCGGGCTTTTTTAATTGATTATTCGTGGACAATAATTCTTCCTTATTTTTGTGGACAATCTGGGGACAAAAAGTCATCATTTTGATTTTAGAACAACAAATTATAATTTGTATGAGCGAAAATACCTAACTCTACTAATAGTAGGTTTTAAAACTTAGACTAATAGTGTATAGTTATTCTTGAAAGGAGCAAGAAATATGAATCAAGAAAAAATAGGTAAATTTATTGCCACTTGTAGAAAGAAACAAAACTTAACCCAAGAACAACTTGCAGAAAAATTAGGAATAACTTATAAAGCAGTATCAAAATGGGAGTGTGGCAGAGGATTACCTGACCTTTCATTGCTTATACCGCTTAGTAATGTCTTAGATGTTTCAATTAATGAAATACTCTCTGGAGAACATATATCTAGTGAAAATATAAAAGCACAAGGAGAGGACCTTTTAATTAAATACTCAATGCAAAAAATAACTAAAGTAAAACATAACATTATAAAAAGTATTATAATGTTAATAATTATTGGTATTCTTACCTTTATTGGTTATAAATTATATTTACTTAATAAATATGATTTAGCCAAAGTAGATATAGATAATATCATAAATACTTATGCATCAAAAGAAATAGTAAAACCAAAATTAAAATATGTTGATAATTATTTAGAAATAGGTAATTTAAAAATTAGAAATGATTTTGAAGATTTTGAAGAACAAAATATAAATTTACCACTAGAATATTATAAAAATTTAACTTTAAAAGAAAAGAATTGTGGGATTACTTTTACTATTTCTAATTCTTTGATGATGGATACTTTTTATTCAGAATTAGTTGCATTAAATAATGAAGATGATTCATTTGATATTGAGCGTTTTCAATTTTTAAAACAAAATAAAATAGAAAATGATCTTGATTTAATTAATCTTTTAAGCGAAAAAGATAATTTTAGAAATAATATTTTTTCAAGTAGTGCTAATATTAAAGGCGCATATAGTACTTTAAAATTAATTAAAGATTATTTTAAGCCTAAAAAAGTTATTTTAATTGATGGGGAATATAAAGGCTATATGTTTATTATCGAAAATGGTATCAAGGAATTACATATTTTAGATAATAATAAAATGTATAATATTTTATTTTATGGAGAATACTTTACAAATGATTATATTTATGATTTATTAGATACTATTATAATTGAAAAGACTTCTTAAGATTGACATAAATTCTGTTTCTTGGGCATAAGAACAAAAGAATATCTAACTCTACTAATTGTAGGTGTCAAAATTAGTATTAACATTATATAGTTATTCTTGAAAGGAGCAAAAAATATGAATCAAGAAAAAATAGGTAAATTTATTGCCACTTGTAGAAAAGAGCAAAACTTAACCCAAGAGCAACTTGCAGAAAAATTAGGAATAACTTATAAAGCGGTATCTAAATGGGAATGCGGTAAAGGTTTGCCTGATGCCTCTATTATGATGGAGTTATGTAAAATTTTAAAAATAACGGTTAATGATCTTCTTAGTGGAGAAAAGGTTGATAAAGAACATTATCAAAAAAAGTTGGAGCAAAATATTATAGATACAATTGATTATACTGATAAAAAAGTAACTAAAAAAAATAAAAGTATAGCTATGATGCTTATGATTGTAGGCCTAGGTTTGACTTTTATTGCATTTACAATATTCCCTAGCGAATCATCATGGGGTTCTATTTTTTCGGTAATTGGCTTAATTATATCTTTAATTGGTTTTTCTAAAATAATTAAGAAAGCATCTTATTTAAAAAGAATATTATATAATTTTTTATATGTTATTGCATTTTTAATAACTCTATTAATAATTGATTATTCTTGCGTTGTATTAAATAAAGTACCACCAAGATTTTCTTATTTAAAAGAAACAGGAGATGCGATGATTGTTTATAAAGCCCCTTTTTATAATGTGTATCGAATAAATAGAAATACTAAAAATGAGTATTATATAATAGATACAAAAAAAGAATACACAGAAAGCAATATACCAATAACTCCGTTCAATAGAGATAAATCAGGAATTGACAACATAATCCAATATAAAAATCAATATGTAGGTAATAACAGCAATGATAGTCATTTAATAGATAATTTACCGCTTGCTGAATATGGATATGTATTTGAAATAGATTCTAAAAATTTAGGACTTACTATTGATTATCATATTACAGATTGGTATGTTAATGAGAGCCATTATTTAGAAAAATCATTATTATATAATTCTGTATCAATATTTGCTCTAATAGAAAATGTAGAAAATATTACTTTTAATTTTAGTGGTAATACCTATACAGTAAGTAGAAAACAAATAAATAAATTATACCCTAATTTTAAAGATATAGTAAATAATGGAATCAATCAAAATAATTTCAATAAATATTTAGAAAGTAAAATGAATGATAATGATTTTGTAGAAGATACATTTAAAAAAATATTTTTAAATTAAAATATAATCTGTATGAGCAAACTCTATATGAGAGTTGCTTTTTCATATGTAATATTTAGTGAAATAGGTAATAATGTAGACGATTATTCAACTCTTAAATCTATTTTGTCATTAAAATCAATTAAAATATATTCTTCTTGAATCAAAATGTTAACTTTAATTTTATTGTTTTCTATATTTCCAAAAGAGAGAATCATTTCATTTTCAAAATCCCCATAAGAATAAAATCCATTTGTATCATAAATTTCTAAATCGTTAATATTATTTTCATCAAGTTCAGGAACACATTTATACGATTTATTAACGTAATAATTAAAATCTTTATTTTTGGGACTATCTACAAAAAATTGAAAGTAACCTTTAGTATTATGAAATTGAAAAGTTACAGATAAATTACCATAATATTCTTCATTAAAACTTCTTTTTGATATTTTAAAATATGTTTCTAAAATTTTGGCATTTTTTCCATTTATCATTAACATAATAAAAACCTCCGATACAAAAAATTATTTTTTTTATCACATAATATGTTTTTGAAATTGATAAGTACTTTTAGTTATTAATTACTAAACATTTATATTATACCATTTATTTATTTTGGAAAATAAAGAAGCTTTTTTAAAATGTCAATTAAAAAGCAAGTTAAAAAAAATATGGTGTCAAACAAACGTTCTTATTATATAATACATTTATAAATCTGATGAAAGGACGGTAAATTATGAAAAATGAAATTATACTATTTGAAAATCAAAATGTTAAACTAGAAGTCAATGTGAAAGATGAAACTGTGTGGCTTACACAAGAACAAATGGGAATTTTATTTGGCAAGTCAAGATCAACAATAAATGAGCATATTAAGAACATTTATAAAGAAAAAGAGATAGAAGAACAAGAAACTTTAAGAAAATTCGGAAATTCCGAATTTAGTGCAAAGCCAAAAAATTATTACAATTTAGATATGATAATTAGTGTAGGATATCGTGTAAACTCTAAAAATGGTATTATTTTTAGAAAATGGGCAACTAAAGTATTAAAAGACTATATGATTAAAGGTTATGCCGTCAATCAAAAGAGATTAGAATATCTTGAAAAAACGATTAAGCTAATAGATATTGCAGGAAGAATAGATACCGAATTAAAAGGAACAGAAGCTCAAGAAATAATTAGAGTAATAAATAATTATTCAAATGCTTTAAATTTACTTGATGATTATGATCATAAAAAAATTACTAAACCAAATGGAACAAAAAACAATAAAAAAATTACTTATGAAGATTGTAAAAATATAGTTAGTCAACTTAAATTTGGAAATGATAGTGATTTATTTGCTCTTGAATGAGATCAAGGCTTAAAATCTATAATAGGCGATATTTATCAATCTTTTGATGGAAAAGACTTGTATCCTACTATCCAAGAAAAAGCAGCCAATTTCTTATATTTAATAACTAAAAATCATTCTTTTATTGATGGCAGCAAAAGAATAGCGGCTACTTGTTAATTTAAACAATATAATCACCAGCAATTTAAAAAATAAAATAACCTAAAAAAGAAGTAAAAAAGGTAA
>CANQXV010000076.1 GCA_947627895.1 uncultured Bacilli bacterium | reverse complement strand
ATAGTTAATTTAATCACACATTTTCCGTCGCCTATCGACCTAAAGTGTGTGATTAAAGAATTTGCTGTAATTTCAAGGAAAAATAAGAAAAAGATAACAAAATTTGCTTCCGGTGGTGGTGATGGTGCTGAGGTAATTTATGCTCTTCGTAATAATGATAGATTTGCATCAAAAATAGCTAAGGAATTAACTATGGCAGGTCAAAATGTAAGAAAGTATTATCAAAGAAGATTACCTAGTAATCCGGCTAAAGACTATTACTATATTCACAGGGACACTCCTAATAATGAAACTGTAATAGTTGAATATGGATTCGCCGATTCTTCAGGTGATGATGTAAATCAAATAAAAAACAATTGGCAACAACTAGCTGAAGCCGTCGTTAAAGCTATAACTGAATATGTAGGTGGAAATTACATCGCTCCTATGGGCTCAAATTACTACACTGTTCAAAAAGGTGATTCCCTATGGAGTATAGCTAAAAAATTTGGGGTTTCCGTAGATGAATTAAAAGAAGCTAATAATCTAGCTGGTAATCTTCTAAATATTGGCCAAAATTTATTCATTCCCGAGAAGGAAGAAGAAATACCAACAGGTGATAATATATATTATGTTGTAAAAAAAGGCGACTCGCTCTACTCTATTGCTAGCAAATATAATACTTCAATTGATGAAATAAAAAGATTAAATAATCTTACATCAAATACTTTAAGTATTGGGCAAAGATTATTAATTAAAAAAGTTGATACTAATGCTGGTAATACCTATACTGTCCAAAAAGGTGATTCTTTATATAGCATCGCTCAAAAATATAAAACCACTGTTGATAACTTAAAAGCTGCTAACAATTTAACAACTGATACCCTATCAATTGGTCAAGTATTAGTAATTCCAAGTGATATTAGTAAAAATATGAATTCTAATAGTTCTAATGATACCTACACTGTTCAAAGTGGTGACACCCTATATAGTATAGCCCAACGCTTTAATGTAAGCGTAGATGAGCTAAAAAGCCTAAATAATTTGACTACTAATACCTTAAGTATTGGGCTAGAACTAATTATACCAAGTGATAATTCTAATGAAACCTATACCGTCCAAAAAGGTGACTCACTCTACTCTATCGCTAGAAAGTTTAATACGACAGTTAGTGCCTTAGTAGATTTAAATAACCTAAATACTAATGTCTTAGCAATCGGTCAAAAATTATTAATTCCATAAAAAAATATTGGCTATTTCTAGTCAATATTTTTAATTGGTTTCATTTAACTATTTGATAATTTCAGAAACTACACCAGCACCAACTGTACGGCCACCTTCTCTGATAGAGAATTTAGTTCCGTTTTCAAGAGCTACTGGAGCAATTAATTCAACTGTCATATCAACGTTATCACCAGGCATAACCATTTCAACACCAGCAGGTAATTCAATAACACCTGTTACGTCTGTAGTTCTAACATAGAATTGAGGACGATAATTTGTGAAGAATGGAGTATGACGGCCACCTTCTTCTTTAGTTAAAACATAAACACTTGCTTTAAACTTAGTATGAGGTGTAACACTTCCTGGTTTAGCTAATACTTGACCACGTTCAACGTCTTCACGAGCAATACCACGAAGTAAGCATCCAGCATTGTCACCAGCTTGAGCATAATCTAGAGATTTTCTAAACATTTCAATACCAGTTACAACAGTTTTTTGAGTAGGTTTTAAACCAACGATTTCAACTTCTTCATTTAGTTTAACTTGTCCTCTTTCAACACGTCCTGTAACAACAGTACCACGTCCTGAAATAGTGAAGACATCTTCAATACTCATTAAGAATGGTTTATCAGTATCTCTTACTGGAGCAGGAATGTATTCATCAACTGCAGCCATTAAGTCTTTGATACTTTGAACAGCATCAGGATCACCTTCAAGAGCCTTTAATGCAGAACCACGAATTATAGGACATTCTGAATCAAAATCATATTCACCTAATAATTCACGAATTTCCATTTCTACTAAGTCTAGTAATTCTGGATCATCTACTTGGTCAGTTTTATTCATATATACGACAATTTTAGGAACACCTACTTGACGTGATAATAGAATATGTTCTCTTGTTTGAGGCATTGGACCATCAGCCGCACTAACAACTAAGATTGCTCCATCCATTTGAGCAGCACCAGTAATCATGTTTTTAACATAGTCAGCATGTCCTGGGCAGTCTACGTGAGCATAATGACGTTTTTCAGTTTCATACTCAACGTGTGCAGTATTAATTGTAATACCTCTTTCTCTTTCTTCTGGTGCTTTATCGATATCAGCATAATCAACGAATTCACCAAAATATTTTGTGATCGCAGCAGTTAAAGTTGTTTTACCATGGTCAACGTGACCGATTGTACCAATATTAACGTGTTCTTTTGAACGATCAAATTTTTCTCTTGCCATAGAATTTTCCTCCTTTTCTTTTACTATTCTATTTTATCTAATGCTTGAATATTTTTCAAGTATTATTTTAATTAATGCTGTTTTTCTTAATTATTTCTTCAGCAATTGATTTTGGTACTTCTTCATAATGGTCTAATTCCATTGTGAAGTTACCACGACCTTGGGTATTACTTCTTAAACTAGTAGCATAACCAAACATATCTGCAAGAGGAACCATTGCTTTAATAGATAAAGCGTTACCTCTTGATTCATTTCCCATTGGTTTACCACGACGAGAAGTTAAATCACCCATGACATTACCCATGTATTCTTCTGGAACAATAACCTCAACTTTCATTATTGGTTCTAAAAGAACTGGTTTACATTTATTCTTTGCTTCTTTCAAAGCCATTGAAGCCGCAATTTTGAAGGCCATTTCTGATGAATCGACATCATGGTATGAACCATCAAATAATGTTGCTTTAACATCAACCATTGGATAACCGGCAAGGATACCACCAGCCATAGCTTCTTGTAATCCTTTATCAGTTACAGGAATATATTCCCGAGGAACTACACCACCAACAATGGCATCAACAAATTCATATCCTTTTTCAGGATTAGGTTCAAAGCGTACCCATACGTGACCATATTGTCCACGTCCACCTGATTGTTTAATATATTTACCTTCACATTCAGCTGCTTGAGTTAAAGTTTCACGATAAGCAACTTGAGGTCGACCAACATTAACTTCGACACCAAATTCTCTTTTCATTCTTTCAACTTGTACATCTAAGTGAAGTTCACCCATACCACTGATAACAGTTTGACCTGTTTCTGGATCAGTTTTAAATTTGAAGGTTGGGTCTTCTTCGGCTAATTTTTGTAAAGCCGTATTCATTTTTTCTTGATCAGCTTTTGATTTTGGTTCAATAGCTTCATCAATAACAGGTAATGGGAATTCCATACCTTTCATAATAACAGGATTTTTTTCTTCGCATAGAGTATCAGCTGTCGTTGTATATTTTAAACCAACAGCCGCAGCGATTTCTCCACAGTAAACATCTGTAATTTCTTTACGAGTATTCGCATGCATTTGAAGAATCCGTCCAACTCTTTCTTTTTCACCTTTAGTCGAGTTATAAATATAACTACCACTTGATAAGTGACCAGAATATACCCGGAAGAACGCTAAGCGTCCAACAAATGGGTCAGTCATAATTTTAAATGCCATCGCGGTGAATGGTTCAGAATCTGATGGATGACGCAATACATCATTACCATCTTTATCATAACATTCAATCGCTGGAACATCAGTTGGAGCTGGCATGTAATCAATTACGGCATCAAGAGCAAGCTTAACACCCATATTTGATAAAGCACTACCACACATAACAGGGAAGAATTCCGCTGCTAAAACGCCTTTACGAATTGCTTTTTTAATATCTTCAACGGCAAGTTCTTCACCTTCAAGATATTTTTCCATTAAAGCATCATCGAATTCCACCGCTTTTTCAATTAATTCCGTTCTCTTTTGTTCAACGATATCCTTTAAATCTTCAGGTATTTCGATTTCCGTAGCATTTTCATGTTCTTCGCCATCATAATGATAAGCTTTTCTTGTAAGTAAATCAACAACACCATTAAATTCACTTTCAGCCCCAATTGGCCATTGAATAGGAGCATAATTAACACCTAATCTCGTTTTAATTGTATTTAGGGTAAATTCAAAATCCGCCCCTATTTTATCCATTTTATTAGCAAAGATCATTCTTGGTACTTTATATTCTGTTGCTTGACGCCATACAGTTTCACTTTGAGGTTCAACCCCAGCATTAGCATCAAGTAAACAAATAGAACCATCTAGTACTCTTAAAGATCTTTGAACTTCAACTGTGAAGTCAACGTGTCCTGGGGTATCAATGATATTAAGACGATATCCTTTCCAATGGGCAGTAGTTGCCGCACTAGTAATAGTGATACCTCTTTCTTTTTCTTGATCCATCCAGTCCATTTGTGATTCCCCATCATGAGTTTCCCCAATTTTATGAGTAATCCCAGTATGGAATAAGACTCTTTCGGTAAATGTGGTTTTACCAGCATCGATATGAGCCATTATC
>CANQXV010000075.1 GCA_947627895.1 uncultured Bacilli bacterium | reverse complement strand
TCTACAACAGGAGCTACATCTAAACTTGGAGTTGGAGTTACTTCTAGAGCTGGACTCGCGGGTGCCACTTCTGGAGCTACTGGTGCAACAGGTGTTGCTTCAGTTGTAGCAGAATCTTCACCATAAGTTTTCTTTAAAGCTTCGAATGAAGCTACTGGTAAAGTCAATTGCTTGTAATAAATATCTTCCCCAGTATATTCATCTAATACATTTACTTTAATAATTTGATTCCCTGCGATTATATTTCTTAAATTATCTTTAATTGCATTCCATTCATTAGCGTCTGCAATAGTACTTATTCTATTATCTTGAATTTTAGATATCAAAATAACTGGTAACCCCATACTTCCAACTGATTCATTATCAAGTACGACATAGTCACCATAAGTTCCTTTAAAGGCCGTTAATAAATTCTTTTCTATTATATTTCCAGAGGTTAAATTTATCTTAATTTTACGCATCACTATCATTCCCTTCTACTCTTATTAAACATTATAGCAAAAAAAGAAAGTAAATTCAATTACTTTCTAACTTGTTTTAGAATAAAATACTTGCACCCATAAGCACAATACTTAGTAATGTAATTATGGATTTCTGCATAATCATTTATTTTTTTGTAATTCTTATTTTCTTTATCATTAAAACCTTTAAGCCTTAATTTACCATAAGCAAAATCGCCTAAAATATAATCATATTCTTCAAAATAATCCGTTAATTTTTCACTTAATTCTGTCTCATCAATTACCACATTATTATTTTCTATTACTTCATATTCTTTATTATTTATAACTATATTCATAAACCCTCTAAAAAACTAAATATGTAACAATAGCTCCTACCATAACAATAGTCACAATAACACCCATAACTAACAAAATATCAACATACCCATTTCCCGAAGTTAAAGGTTGTCTCGTATGATCAAATTCTTCAATGGCTTTTTCTAATAAATACTCTTTATTAATAGCATTTTCTCTTATTTTAAAGTAATCATAAACCCGATGATTCATTTTTTCAAGTTCTTCTTCAGTCAAAGTTTTAATTTGATCCATACTATAACCCATTATTTCATAACTGCGATTATTTAAATAATTCTTAGTTGCTTCTTCTTCCACTTTAGTATGAGATGCCATTTGTTCAATAAAATAATTTTTGATTTCATAAACATCAGGTGCTGTTAAATAATTGTATGAAACCATCAATGGATCATGGCAATCAGGAGTATATAACAACTCATAAAATTCTTTTATTTCTTCATTTAATAAATGAAAATTAACTTTTTTAGTTATTAGCATATCTATTAAATCCTTTTGAACAGTTATAAAATAAGGATTTGGCTTTTTAATATTTAAGTTTTTATTTTCTTTTTCAATAGCATAATAAGCATCTAAATTAGCAAAAAAAACATCAATTTTTTCGATGGGATAACCAAACTTACCTAAATTTGTTTTTAAAACATCGGCGTTATTAGCATTAAAAGGATTAATTATATCCGCTTCACTATAAATAACTTTTAATAAACGAAGGCACACTACCAAAAAGGAATTATAAACTATTCCCGACTGACTTTCATGATTAGCTAAGTAATCATTAATAGCTTGAGTAAATGCTTCATTTATAAATGTTCCCCTCATCTGCTATTCTCACCTACTTTAAATTATAACATACTATTGGCCTTAAGCAAATAAAAATAATTAGTTTGTTGACAAATTTTGTCTAATATCAGTAAGATTTTTAGTTAGACCATCACCATAAATCGCGGGGACCCGACCATTTAAGATTTTTGATGATATTAAAACATCGTAATTAATAGCGTCCATGGTTTTAATTATGGGACTTAATAGCTCATAGTCTAACTCTATAGTAATATAGATTTCCGCTAAAGCATTGTTAATACCATAATTAGTTATTTTTGTTTCTAAATTGGTTAATAAATTACTCATCATATTTACTTGTACATATATCTTTGGTCCTAGATTACTTAATAGTGCGTATTTGCTGTTACTTAAAAGTGGAAGTTCTAAATAAAAGGACGAATTATTTTCTAAATTAGTTATATCGCGTGTTAATTCATTAGTTACGATATCAAGGATTTTATAGGAACGATCTAAATCAAAATCGACATTTAAAATTTCGCCTTCTGCATTTTTATTGATAATTAATAAATCCTCCAAATCAAGATTTTTTAATAAATCATAGCTAACATTAGAACTTAAGAAATACCGATAAGTTTGATTTACTTTTTGATTTGCAACTTCTACTATTCTGGGATTTATGGAATTCAAATAATAATGCATAAAAAAATAAGTTAAAGAAATGATTAAACTAATTATTATTAAAATTTTTGTTTTTAATTTTAACCTTTTTCTTTTCCTTATTCTATTCATACTAAAGTGTATGCACTAAAAATTAATTATTGATTTTAAAAAGAAGAATAAACCGACTAGAATGCCTATAAATACTAAGACTAAAAGAATTTTCAACCATAAGTTTAATTTATCATCGTCGTCTTCATCATTATCTTTCTTAAAATCTTTTTTAGTAAATAAGTTACTAGAGGTATAAAAAGAATTATCAATAGCTCCCGTTTTATTATTTATAACAGGACTCGTTTCTTCAACTTTAGCTATTTCATCTTTTATTTCTTCAATAGAATTGGTATTTGATTCTAAATCTTCAAATTGTGTTTTAGTTATATTTTGCGTTACTTCAGCGAAAATATCTTCGCTAGTGTCTTTATCATCTAGTGCTTCAACTTCTTCGTTTTCAGAACTAGATGTTTTTTCCTTGGATTCATTTAAAGTTATCGTGTTAATTAAATTAAGTAAATCGTTGTCTTCGGGTCTAGGTCCATTATCTTCTTCGTCTTCATCGTCAATATTTAAATTTTTTAATATATCAAATTGCGTATCCCGAAGTTTTTTGGATCTAACTTCCTCGTAACTTTCTTCTTTTTCATCCTTTGCTTTTTCTAAGAAAACATTTAAATCATATTCTTTTGTAGGTACTTCAGCTGTCTCTTCTTCTTTTTCTTCTTCAATGCGAATACTTTTTCGAGGCGCATCTTTATATTTGGTATCAAGGATTTTTTTAATTTGTTCAACATCAATTTCCCGTTCTTGTTTGCCTATTACGGTGGCATTACTCTTAACAGGAATGCTTTCAATTTCGGCATTATTTATTTCACTATATAAAGATTCGTGCCTTTGAACCCGCGAAGGTGTACTAACTTTTTCTTCTTCTGTATCATATTTTGCCATTCTAGTATCCATATATTCTACCTCTGCTAACATAATATCACAATTATTGTAAATTTAAAATATAAAGATTGATTTTTCCGTTTTATCTGCCTTATAATTATATAAGGAGGGCTTATGAAAAAATTAGTAGTTAATGAAGATGCTTGTATTTCTTGCGGTGCTTGTGTAAGCATCGATGAAGAACATTTTGCCTTTAATGATAATATGGTTTCTCACGCCATTAGTCAAGACAATTTAGATTCTGAAGCAGTAAATACAGCTATCGAATCTTGTCCAACGGGAGCCATTTCTATTAAAGAAGATAGTGAATGTGAAGGCTGCTGTGAAAATTGCAAACATGAAGAAGGTGAAGTAGATGAAGGTATATAAAAAGAATTTACCTGACGGTGTTAAATATCAATTTTCTACCGAAAAAGGGGTAAAGGTAAAATTAATAAATAAAAAGTATTTAAAGAAAAAGAGCCAAAAAAATAATCAAGCAAAATAGTCTTGATTATTTTTTCTTTGTGGAAATTGCGATAGCAATAATCATACCCACCATTACAAGTAATACCGCGCCTAAAACGATGGCATTAGATAAATCGTTGTTTACCTTTATACCTTCCTTTTTGCAGGCTTCTTGTAAGGTTTCAGGGGTGTTAGCAACACCTGTTTCTTCAATTGTTTTTTGAACCATATCGACATATTCGTCATTTTGGTAAGCCTCTAAAGCTTTATTAATTATTTCGATGCCTTCGTCTTCGCCAAAACCTAGATTATACCAGTTCCCAATAACAATAAGTGGAACGGATGCTCTTTGTTTTTCATCAGTTATATTTAAAAAATCATTAACTTTTGATTTTAACTCTTGATTATCTTTATAAGTTTCAAAAGAAACAATTTCCATGTAGTTTTTAAATTGCTTAGCGTGCGTATTAAAATACATTAAAAAATCGTAACAATGGGGACATGATTCCCCGCGGAACAAATACACTTTTACTTTTTCGTGATTGGTTACTTTGGGAACATCAATATCCAACTTTTCAGCATAGACATTACCCATAAGACAAAATAACATCATTATACATAATAATCCACTTAGTATCTTTTTCATTTACTACCACCAGTTAATATTATAGCATTATGCAAAAAGTTTTGTAAAGAAAGGATTTAAGGCTTGCTATTGGTAATATAATTTGCTATAATAACCTTGTTCGAAAAAAAAGTTATGCGGGTGTAGTTTAATGGTAGAATTCCAGCCTTCCAAGCTGATCACGTGGGTCCGATTCCCATCACCCGCTCCAGTGACGTT
>CANQXV010000074.1 GCA_947627895.1 uncultured Bacilli bacterium | reverse complement strand
TATCAATAAAGTTTAATTTTACACCATTTAAAGAAATACTACCTTCGACGATATCTCTCGTTGTCCCTGGGATATCTGTAACTATAGCTTTTTCTTCATCTAATAAAAAATTTAAAATACTACTTTTCCCAACATTTGGTCTACCAACAATGGCAACTTTTAAACCATCATTAACTATCTTACCATTTTGGGCATCTTTAACTAAGTGGGTAAGTTCCTCTAAAAACTCTTTTAAATTGGCCTTAAGCATTTTTTTCGTAACAACAACTTCATCTTCATATTCCGGATAATCAATATTTACCTCAATATTAGCTAAAATCTTGGCCATTTTTTCTCTAATCTTGCGAATTTTTTTAGTTAAAATTCCGCCAATATTATTTAAAGCATTAACCCGCGCGGCTTCATTTTCAGAGTTTATTAAGTCATTTACAGATTCCGCTTCAATTAAACTAATGCGACCATTTAAAAATGCTCTTTTAGTAAATTCTCCTGGTTCAGCCATTCGACAACCATTTTTTAGTAAAACCTCTAAGATTTTAGTTCTAGTTTGAATGCCACCATGGCAATTTATTTCTACGATATCTTCTTTAGTATAAGTCCTAGGAGATTTCATAATGGTAACTAGTATTTCATCTAATACATCTTTATCATCATATAAATGCCCATATGTAACTGTATGGCTTGGTTGCAGTGATAAATCTTTTTCTTTAAATAATTTGTTTACAATGGCAATAGCATCATTACCAGATAATCTAATAATCCCTATGGCCCCATTACTAGGTCCTGTTGCTAAAGCACAAATTGTATCATCCATATTATAAATCTCCTTTCATTCGGAAGTATTATAGCACATAAAGTCAACATTATTAACATATTTTCTAGAAAATTAAAATTTACATTTGGTTATATTTTTTTAAAATATAAGTTGTACTTATACTAAAATACAACTTGTAACATAAATTAAATATAAATTATTGTTATAAAATTAACTTAAAGAGGAATTTTAAAGTGTATGAAAAATCTTAAAATTATACGTGAAAAACAAAGAAAAACCCAAGTAAATGTCGCCATAAATATCGGTGTAGCTCAAGAAATGATTAGTAGTTATGAAAATGGTCGTTCATATCCGTCAGCGGAAGTTTTAATCGAAATGGCTAAATATCTTAATACAAGTACGGATTATCTTTTGGATTTAACTGATGATCCTACACCAGTTAGACTATTTAATCGGAGTAACTTAACGCCGGAAGAAATCGAATTTCTTACGCGTTTTGAAAAACTTGCAGTTGAAGACCAAATAAAACTTATTGGCTATATGGATGCTTTAGATAAAATGCGCAATTAGCAATTAAAAAACCAGATTATTCTGGTTTGATAATAATATGACGATTAGGTTCAACGCCTTCACTTTCTGTTTTAACACCTTTAAAATTAGTTAAAGCATTGTGAACAATTCGTCTTTCATAAGCATTCATATTATCCATATGAACTTCTACTTTAGTTTGAGTAACTTCTCGAGCCATTTTTTTGGCTAAAAATTCTAGACTTTTTTGTCTTTTTTGCCGATAATTTTCAACATCTAATATTACTTTAAAATTAATTCCGTATTTTACTAAAAGCATTTGTTTTACTAACATTTCTAATGATTTTAAAGTTTGCCCATTCTTACCAATTAAAATAGCATTACGATTAGAAAATATTTTTAAAACATTAACATCATCTCTTTTTTGAATTTCAAAATTTACCTCTAAGCCTAAACCTTCAATTAATTCTCTTAAATATTCTTTGGTTACTCCATATAAGTCGTCTTTCTTTATTACGGTAACAGTTGTTGTACTTCCTTTAAAAAGCTTGCCTTTATTTTCCGTAGTTGTATATACAATATCATCTAAAGAAAGATTATTTTCTTTTAATATTTCATCTAAAACTTCTTCGGCTACTTTTCCTTCTTTAATTATTGGTTCCATACTTCGCCTTCTTTCTTACGATATATTATAAAACAAAGAAACGGAAATTTCAATTTTTATCGAAAATTTCCGTTTTTTCTTTTGTCCTAGTCCTTATATGCTTAGGCATGGTCATAACAGAGACTCCTTGCTCCCGGATAATATTGGCATCTCTTTTAATTTTATTTCTTTCTTGTTCTACTTTTAAATCTTGCTCCATAGCAAATTCAATTATTGCAACTTTTTCAATTAAAAGATTTTTAAGTTCTGTTTCCGCGAATGCATTGTTTTGACCGCAAATTTTTAATAATTTTTGTTGATAATATTCATTTAAAGCCATTAATTTGGTGGTATAATCTGTTCTTTTATTTGCATCTTCTAGGCTACTCGCTTTATGCAAGGCTTGTGATATTTGATCAAAAAATATATCTAATTTATTTTCTTCTAATTCCTCTATCTTGCCATATATTTTTAACATTTCTTCATAATTTTGTTGTAAAATTTTAAATTTACTTATTTGTTCCTTTTCATAAACTTTTTTTAACCCATGCCAATATTCTTTTCTAGAAATACAATATTCTTGGCAAGCTATTTTAAATTTTTTATGATATTCAGTAAAAAAGATTTCGAAAGCACTGGTTGCCGCGAAAGCAAAGGCACTAAAAATTATACCTAAAAACTTAATAATTCCACCAATCCAAGTTGACTTAATTATTAAATAAAAAATCATTCCCCAAAAAAGAGCATTTATAACTAAAATTAAAGTCACTGAAACCGGTAAATTATTATTTTTTATATGTTTATCTATTTTTTCAACAATATCTATATATTCTTGATTGGCATTTACATCGGCTTGCATTTCTTCTATCTTTTTAGATATTAACGCTAGATTTTGTTCTAATGCTAAAATTAAAGATTGTTTATTACTATCTCTCTCCAACAAAGCATCCTTAATATTAAAAAGTTGTTTAGATAAATTATGATACAAGGTATCATTGTCTAAATAAGGATCCATTTCTCTCTTTTTCATTTTTACGCCTTCCCTTTTCCATAAATTTAAAAGTTAAAAAGAAGGCTATTCTTTTACTCTAGCCTTCAATATCTTTTTATTCCCTTTATCTTTTTTATCCTTTTTTTCGCGGTTAAATAATCCCATTACTAAATTTTGTATTGCTATAAATGCATATGTTGTAATCCAGTAGTACGCCAAAGCGGTTGGTAAATTAATTGAAGCATAAACGATAACTACTAACATTACATATAACATGATTTTCATTTGTTTAGCCATTTCCGGTGTTTGACCAGCGGTTTGATTCATTGTTTGTCTAAATGAGAAATAAGTTGAAATGCCAATTAGAATTAATAGAATTAAATAAGCATAATGGCCTGCTTTAATTCCTACCAAAGGAGTGGTTCCTAATTGGAAACCAAATAATGATTGTTCGTAGATTACTGGGGTCCGGTATATGGCTTGGAGAAATGCAAAGAACACTGGTAATTGAATGAACGACACTAAACAACCTGTCGCCGGATTTATTTTATACTTTTTATAAAGTAACATGGTTTCTTGACTTTTGGCCATTAAGGCTTCATTATCCGTTCGATTACGATATTTGCGTTCAATCTTTTCCATTTCGGGTTGAGCTTTTTTCATATTTTTACTTTGTTTATAAGTTTTAAATGAGAATGGTAATAAAATTAGGCGAATAGCCAAACCAATTAAAATTACGGAAATACCCATATTCTTAACTAAGTAACCTAATTTTAAAATTAAATAAGCAAGGGGTTTAACAAATAAAAATTCCCATAAGCCACTACTTTCATTAGAATTAATTTTAAAATTTTCACAAGCTGGTAATTCATCTAAACTATAATTTAATTGATCACCATATTGACTATATAAATTATATAGTTCGCCATCTTTTTCAGGTAAGCAAAGAATATTTTTTTGTAACATTTGACCAGTTGCTTCATATTTAACTATTTGCTTATCTTCATTAGTTATATAGTTTGATTTACCACAGCCTGTTAAAATTAAAAAAAGAAAACTTAAAATTATTAATTTATTTTTCATTATTGACCTTTCGTAAAAGACTTATAAAATTTTCACATTTTTCAGCATATGTTAAATTACTATAAGCTCTTTTTATCATTATAATATAATTATATTTTTTTGAAAATAAATTTTTATTATTATCTATTAGAGTTCTAATTTGTCTTTTAGTTTTATTTCTAGTAACTGCATTACCATTTTTTTTACTAACAGCGATTCCAAATTTCGGTTTATATTCTGTGGACTCTAATTTATAAATTATAAAAAAGTTATTATAAAAAAATTTTCCTTTATGGATAATTTCATTAAAAAGACTATTTTGTTTTACAACTTCATACTTTTTCATTTAATCTCCTTACTCGGAAAACCAGTAATTAACTATTTGGTATTAATTAAATTTTTACGACCTTTTTTTCTTCTATTTTTTAAGATATCGGTATCTTTTCTAGCCATAAAGCCTTGTTTCTTAGCTTTACGATGATTATTTGGTTGATAAGTTCTTTTCATTAATTACTCATTCCTTTCTTTTTAAGCCCTTGTATTATAATATTAATTAGATACTTAAGTCAAGATAAATTGCTCTTTCACTAAATAAAATTTGAAAAGCCCGATTTTTAATCCTAGGGCAATAAGTCTTGTAAAATGTTCTTTCCACTTTCT
>CANQXV010000073.1 GCA_947627895.1 uncultured Bacilli bacterium | reverse complement strand
ACATTTAAAACCAAAAGAAAAGCCTAATTTCAACAAAAATTAAACTTTTTTCATTTCTTCATCTGTCAAACTCGGGATTATATCACTTTGTTACCCATTATTAAACATTTGATTTTTATTATTCAATGTCAAGTTTTGTCAAAAATATGGGATGTATAACTTAGTTAATGCAAATTATGCTATAATTTTAATATAAATGAAAGGAGTTTTTTAATATGAATGATGAAAAACTAAATGCTTTAGCGGATCAAATTGCTAATGGAGTTATTGAACGGGAAGAAGCAGAACAAAGAGATGGAACAGTTACTTTATTTATGAGTGTTGCCGCAACTTACACTCATCAAGGTATTGATATTGGGGTAAAACCTGGAAGTCCTGAAGATGAAGCTTTAACGGAAGCTGTTAATGCGCGTTTAAGGGAATATAATGAACGAAAAAGTCGTAACATGTAATAATTATAAAGACTTGTCTGAATTAATAACTGATTTTTGTGGGTCTGATTGTTCTTTTATTACCAATACTCAGGAATATCAAGATTTGGATCAAAAATTCAAATCTTTTTTTGATGCAAACTTTAGCTATTCGAAAATTCAAAAGCTTTACTACAATACTTTTATTTATAAAAATTATGTAATCAAATTAGCACCCTTTAAATATCCTTTAGAAATACCTAAGGTCCCAGAACTAGTAACCTATTACTATCGGGATAATATTACTTTTCATAGTAAAGGGAAAAATTTCTATTTAGGAATAGAAATTCAAGACTATCTCCAACCATGTATAAAAATATCAATAAAACAACTTTACTCTTTATATGCATCCCTAAGAGATAAAGGTTATATTTGGATGGATGCAAGTATCGGTAATGCCGTTGTTTATCAAAACAAACCAATTATTATTGATTTAGATTATATTTACCCAATAGACCAGGCCATATATACTAATCAATCTAAATTAGCTAAAGAATTTGAAAAAAGATACCAACAAGAAAAAGAAACTTAAAGTTATTTTCAAGTTTCTTTTTTTAATTATTTACTTTTATTTTCGGAATACCATCTAAACTAAAACTTTTCGCGGCCGTTATTTCAACATCAATTATTTTACCAATTAAGTCCTTGCCACCTTCAATATTAACTAATTTCATCGTATCAGTATAGCCACATACTTTAGTATTATCTTTTTCACTTATCTCGGTTACTAGGACCGGAACGGTTTTACCCAAAAGAGCTTGATTACTTTTTAAAGAATAACTATTGACAAGGTTATTTAATTCTTTTATTTTTTCTTCTTTTACTTCCTTTGGTGTTTCATCAGGCATTAGGGCAGCAGCCGTCCCAACTCGAGGGGAATATATAAAGGTAAAAGCATTATCAAATTCACAATATTTAACAATATCTAAAGTGGCCTTAAAGTCGGCATCAGTTTCGCCAGGGAAACCAACAATAATATCAGTTGTCACGGCAACATTTTTAACTTTAGCCTTTATTTTATGAAATAATTCTTTATATTCAGCGATAGTATATCGGCGGTTCATCTTTTTTAAGATTGCATCACTACCCGATTGAATAGGCAAATGAATATATGGCATAATATTATCATATTTAGCAATTACATCAATCATTTTATCCGTAAAATTCCAGGGATGACTAGTCACAAATCGAATCCTAGGAATACCCGTTTGAGCTACTTTTTCAAGTAAAGTGGCAAAATCATAACCTAAGTTTAAATCATTGCCATAAGCATTTACATTTTGACCTAAAAGCGTTACTTCTTGGTAACCATTATTTTTTAACTCTTGCACTTCTTGGATAATATTTTCCATCTTTCTACTTCTTTCGCGCCCTCGTGTAAAGGGGACAATACAATAAGTACAAAATTTATCACAACCATAAGTAATATTAATCCAGGCACAAACTTTCGAATCTCGTTTATATTTCACATTTTCAAAAACAATATCACTATTAGAATAAACTTCGATTGTTTGTTTAGGCATCTTTTTCATAATTAATTCCGGTAATTCATTTAAATTATGAGTGCCAATAATAATATCGATATATTGGTGTTTTTCTTTTAAAGTTTCAACTTCATGTGGTTGTTGTACTAAACAGCCACATATACAAATAATTAAATTAGGATTTAACTTTTTTAAATGTTTACATCTGCCTAAATAACCATAAACTTTATCTTTCGCATTTTCTCTAATTGCACAAGTATTTAAAACCACAATATCGGCCTGTTCTAAAGTATCAGTTGGAACAAAACCTAAAGCCTCTAAATAAAACTTGATTTCTTCGGAATCATGAACATTCATTTGACAACCATAAGTTCTAAGAAAATATTTTTTATCTTTAAAAAGGGGTGAAAATTTAGTATTTACATTTTGATATTTTATTTCTTTTTTGATCCTATCACGAGCAATACATAAATCTGGTAAATTCATACAATCACTTCTTTCAATTAACTATTGTATCATACCCTAATAAAAAAGTGAAAGCGGATTTTTTTGAATGGGTAGATAGATGTAAGTGTAGATTTGGAAGTAATGTAGTATGAGAAGAATTAATAAATAGATAGATAAACAGATAGGAAAAATTTAATTATACCTTGTTATAAAAATAAATTTGTATTTTTATAAACCAAAACCCGCTTCCAAATATCATTTTATGCTTTTATTTTTTAATTGCAAGGCTTTCGACAAAACATGTCAAAATTTTTAAGATTAATTTCTACTAAAGCCTATTTCATAAGAAAAAGCAACTACTAATTCTTCTATACTTTTTATCTCTTCCGGTCTAATGGAAATGCCACTTAAAATAATACTTTTAATATCATGACCTAAAACTTGACTAATAAGATTGGTTCTAGCCATATCATCATCAGTAAATCCCATTGGGTTATTATCCCGAATTAATTTTTGCAAAGCCCCATTAGCTTGAGCCATATTATATTTATTTTTAGTTTTTAAATAAGCAGTTTTTAAAATTTCAAATTGAGTAGTTTTAGCCTTTTCTTCACCCTCACGCATAAGTTGGTAATAAGTATTAACTAAAGCCACATCATCATCTGGTATTTTCATTCCCCTACTTTGTAAATCCATAATTATAACGCTTTTTACCATCTGTGGCGTAACATATTTTAATAAACCATCCCGCGCATAATTATTATTAGTAAACAAATAAGGCGATTGACCTCGAAGATATGAAAGAATAGCCGATGGTAAATTTTGGGGATATTTGACACTAGTTTCTCTTATGGCTTGATCTAAATAAAACTTTGGTGACATTATTCTTAAGCGTTTATTATCATATTTCGTAGCTAGTTTTTCTTCCGCATGTTGATAAAATTCCGAAATTTCAAAATCTGGTGTTGTTGTTTTACTTAGCAGGCGATAAATATCTTCAAGATCCATATCATGAGCATTGCGAAAAGCTTGATTATGAAGTTCTAATCTTGCAAGTCGACTTTTAATATAGGAATTAAAATTTGCAACGGTAAACTCATCAATTTTATTTTGAGTCTTAATTTGATCTAGAAAATCTGCGAGCAAATGACATAGTTCGCCATTAAAAGAAAAATTATTATCCATGGCTAAACCAATACCGTTGTCATTCGCTAAAAATGGATTAGGGGCCATTAAGCCATCGCGCATGCTTGCGTCACTAGTCACAAAAGCAATCACCCTTTCGGCATCAACAATAGAATTAACCCGAACCACAATATTATCATTACGCATAATTCTAGCTACTTTAGAAGCATTAGCAATTTTATTTCGGGCCATAAAATTAAACAAATAACTGGCACTAGAAACTAAATATTCTTTTTTGGTAGGAATATATAATTTTATTTCATTACCATGGGTATCACCATAACGATTAATTAAAAAATGGCCACCTGAATGAAAACTAATCATATTTTGAGGAGTATTATCTACATTAAATTTAATTGCTTGACATTCATCAGTGGTATCCTCTAAAGCCTTTTCTCCTTCGGGTAAATTAAAAGAAGCTAAACGGGAATAAATAAAATCATAATTAATTTCTCTACCAGGGTTAGATAAACTAAAGGTTTTAATTTCATCTAAAAATTTTTGCATTAATTCATAATTACTCATAAGTATTTCCTTCTTCAAAGGTCATTTCCATAGTATTATCAAGTTCATCATCGTCATCATTAGTTTCCATTTCTTCTTCATCTAAAATGGGGACCTCTACCTCTTTATCTTCATATTTCCATTTTTCAATTCGCATATCCATTACCTCTACTTTTCTTTATTATATCAAATTATAAGTCAAACTACTTACTTTAATTCGTAAGTAGTTCCTTCCCTAGTATCTTTTAAAATTATGCCTTCGGCAAGTAATTTTGCTCTTATTTCATCAGCTTTAGCATAATCTTTATTCTTTTTAGCTTCATTTCTTTCAGCAATCATTTCTAAAATATATTTTTCTTGGGTCGCATCTATTTCCTTTTGGGCTAATAAATCTAGAGCTAAAACATTATCCCAAGCCTTAACTAAATTATATTTAACGTCATCAGATGCCGAACTTTTAAGTAAATCGTAAAGAATAGTTAGGGCATTCGCCGTATTAAGATCATCTTCTAAAGTCGCTTTAAATTTATTATCCCATTCGGCAAATTCTTCCTTGTTATATTCTGTGCTTTCCTTTAAACTAGTCG
>CANQXV010000072.1 GCA_947627895.1 uncultured Bacilli bacterium | reverse complement strand
TGATATAGCAGAAAATCTTCTAAAAAACTGCTAAAATTTATTTAATTTTATCTTGACATATCACCAGATGTCTTTCTTATAAATACAAGTAATATATCGAAGTATATTATAGAATTAATAAGCAAAAGTACAAGACTGCACTTTTGCCATATAAAATTATATAATAAAAGTTTTAGTCAAGGATCTTCGATGAACTCACTATCGTTCGTCCTTGACTAAATTTAATGAAAGACTAAATTTCACTTCTTTATCTTTAAACGCAATTTACTTTTTCATTTAACATTTTTACATTATTAAAAATATTTATCTTTTCAACTTCATTTAAATATGATATCATGTTATTAGTAAAATAAGAAGGTGTTGACATGTATTCACTTGGAAAACAATTTGAAATAGATTATACAAAGTCTAAAAGTGATAATAAGGCGATAATTCAAGGTAGCAAATATCGAATTTCGCTTATTTCTGAGAGAATAGTAAGACTTGAATATTCACCTGAAGGAAAATTTAATGATAGGCCTACGCAACTTGTAAGGAAAAGAAATATTGGATTACCAGATTTTTCTATGAGACAAGATGCTAATTTATTAGAAATAACTACTAAATATTTTATTCTTACATATGTAAAGGAAAGACCTTATGCTGGACCAGTTGTTGATCCTATGCGTAACTTAAAAATTACCTTACAAAGTCGAGATAGAGATAGAAATAAAGATTGGTATGTAGGACATGCTGAAGCCAGAAATATGTTAGGAAATATGGTTGGCGTAGATGTTGATATTCCAAAGCAGTTAAAGAAAGGGCTTTACTCTTTAGATGGATTTGCTTCAATTGATGATAGTTTAGGACGTATTATAATGGAAGACGGAACTCTAGCTGAGCCAATACCAAATCATACTGATATTTATGTTTTTATGTATGATAGAGATTTTAAGCAAGCTTTATTTGATTATTTTAAAATGACAGGTGCGCCAGCTTTAATTCCTCGTTATGCCCTTGGTAATTGGTGGAGTAGAAATACAGTATATGATGATGAAAAGATTCATGATTTAATTAGAAAGTTTGAAAAATTAAAAATACCTCTTGCAGTAATGGTCTTTGATCATGATTGGCATATTAGAAATACAAAGGATTATCACGACTTAAAGGTTGGTTATACATTTAATAATAGTTTGATAAAAGATCCTAAAAAGATGATTGATGAGTTTCATAAGAGAGGTATTCGTGTTGGATTATGCGTAAATCCTACAGAAGGTTTTTATCCACATGAAGAATATTATAAGCAGGCTAGTGAATTTCTAGGAGTTACAAATTCTGCTTTGATTAAATTTGATCCTTTGAATCCAAAGCTTTTAGATGTATTTTTTAAATTATTTTTGCATCCGTTAGAAGCTTTAGGTATTGATTTTTTTTGGAATGATTCTACAGGAGATATGGATATTACAAAATTATGGGCCTTAAATCATTATATGTATTTAGATTCTGGTAGAGATAATAATAAGAGGCCAATGCTATTAGCTAGAGGAAGTATTTATGCTCCTCATAGATATCCTGTTTTGTATGGAGGTTCTAGTGAGATTAGTTGGGCAGCACTTAAAAATTTACCTTTTTTGTATTTAAATGCTGCAAATATTGGTGTTAGTTGGTGGAGTCATGATGTTGGAGGTAATCATGGTGGTATTGAAGATGGAGAGCTTTATGTTAGGTATGTCCAGCTTAGTACTTTTTCACCAATATTGCGTTTTCATGGAGCAAGGGGACCTTATTATAAGAAAGAACCTTGGTTTTGGGATGTAAAAACGGAGAGAATAGCAATAGATTATTTACGATTGAGACATCGTTTGATTCCATATTTATATACAGAAGCTTATAATTATACAAGAGCTGGAATACCATTAATACAACCTTTTTATTATAATTATATGTGGGTTTACGATGATAATTTATATAGATGTCAGTATTATTTTGGTTCACAATTACTAGTTTGTCCTATACTTGATAAAAAGGATAATACAATGAATAGAACTATACATAGATTTTTTATTCCTGATGGAGTATGGTATGACTTTGTTACTGGTAAGAAGTTTCCTGGTAATAAGAAGTATATTTCTTTCTTTAAAGAGTCAGATTATCCAGTTTTTGCTCATGCGGGGTCAATTATTCCTCTTTCAAATAGGAGTGATTATAATAATATAGGACTACCAACTGATTTAGAAATTCAGATATTTCCTGGTGTTAGTAATACTTATACTTTATATGAGGATGATGGTGTTACTTCTTTATATAAGGAGGGTTATTACTTAAAAACTTCTATAGATTATAATTATTTAAGGAATAATTATACTGTTATAATTAGAGCGATTGATGGTAAGAGTGGCATAGTTCCTAATAAAAGAAATTATAAATTAGTATTTAGAAATACGAAAGAGGCAGAAAATGTAACTATTTATTTTAATGCTGATAAGTTAAATAGTGAAAATTATGTTGATGGTAATGACTTTGTTGTAGAAATTAATGATGTTCCAACAATTGGCCAATTGACTGTAAATTGCAAGGGAAAAGATATTGAAATAGATGCGGTTCGTTTAATCAATGATGATGTAAGCGAAATATTAATGGATTTACAAATTAATACTTATTTAAAAGAAGAGATTGCTCGAATTATGTTTAGTGATTTACCAATAAACAAAAAAAGAATTGAAATTAGAAAATTAAGTAAAAAGAAATTAACAAAAGAATATATTAATTTATTCTTAAAATTATTAGAATACATTAGTGAAGTTTAGGAGGTTCTTTTATGGTTACTAATGAAACTGTTAAAAAGAATAGCGAAAGGTTAGAGACGTTAAGAAAACTAACATTAGAAAAATATTTGGATGAAATAGAAGATTTGAATAATGAGATGTTATTATATGATATAATGTTTCATCACTTAGTTGTTGGTGATTTTTCTTCTGATTATGAATTTCCGATTTTAAGTGGAAGTAGTAAGGAAGAAAAAAAAGAGATACTGGAATTAATGAAAAAATATGGAGGTTTATGTTTTTATAATGAATCAGCAGATAATTGGATTGATTCTATAGAAGCATTAAGAACCGTAGATTATGAATTAATTTCAGCTAGGATATTAGATAATTATGAGTTTTTAATGTTTGTAGCTAAATTTGGTGATGAAATTGCTTTAGAAGAGTTAGCTAAATTAAAAACAATTGAAGGTTATAATGATAGTAGTGTTATAGAGTTTTTGAGAAATACTTTTTGTAATGATGAGGTTTTGTTTAAAATACTACTGAATATGTCTTCAAAGAATAGTTTGTTCAAAGTTTTTACTGATGAACAGAAGGGTACTTTATTAAAATATCCTGAGGGTGTTTTGTACTTTTATGATAATAATTCTATTAAAATGGTTTCTCCCTTATTTTTAGCAATGGAAATTTGTAATAGACAAGGAGATAATGTTTCTATACAAGATAGAGAAGATATTGAAAGAGTTTGCTTAGATGTTACTAGTAAATTAAGAGAAATTAGTAGAGATGACTTTAGTGAAGTTATTATGGATTTGTCTGATAATTATGTAACTAAAAATATCCCTGATTTGTTGTATAAAGGTAGCTTATCAAGTTTACCAGTTGTAAATGATGATGGTTCATTTAGTAAAAAAGTTTGGAACGTTGAAGAAGATAATAGTGCTTATAGTATGTAGAAATTTTTAACAAAAGCTTGGTTTTTTTAAAAAATGTGTTATAATAAAGTACATATTTGTAATGAGAAAGAAGTAGTAATAAATATTTTTAATTTAAGAGAGCTTGTGGTTGGTGGAAGCAAGTATTAAAAATTTGTGAACTTGTCTTTTGAACAAATGGGTAGTTCCGTTATCAATAATAAGTGTATAAGTTTTACTTATAAAATAAGGTGGTACCACGAGCATTTCGTCCTTAGGGAGAAGCTCGTTTTTTATTTATAAATAAAAATTAGTGATTAATTTGTTTATTAAATAAGTAGATATTTAATACACGAGTGAGTAAAAAATTAAATTTATATTAGATAATTTGTTAGAGAGGTATGATATGGAAGAAGTTTTATTGTTTATACTAGGCTTTATTTTTATCTTTTTAGTCTATGAAATTATCATTGTTTTACCTGCTAAGAAAAGTAAAGAAGGTAAGATATATGGAAAAAAGAAAAATAAAGAACCAGCAGAAGTTAAGTATCTAGTTGTAAGATATAAATTAGATATGAAAAAAGTTAACTATAATCAATTACTGCAAATAGTAGCGCTCACTTCTTCTTTTGATATATCTGTTGTTGTTAGTTTAATATTAGCAGTTGAGAATTTTTTCTTAGCTGTGGTTGTAGGTATTATTACAATTGTTTTTTTGATAATAGGAAGTTATCATTTAGTATATTTATTTTATAAAAAGAAGGGAATGATAAAAAATGATTAATTATAAAGAAATAGAAAGTAAATGGCAGAAATATTGGAAAGATAATAATGTTTTTGTAGCAGAGAATGGTAGCAAAAAAAAGCCTTATTATATTTTAGTTGAATTTCCTTATCCAAGTGGATCGGGTTTGCATGTTGGACATGTTAGAAGTTATACGGCCCAGGATGCTTTAGCTAGAATGAGGAGAATGCAAGGTTATAATGTTTTGTATCCAATGGGATGGGATGCTTTTGGAGCTCCAGCAGAACAATATGC
>CANQXV010000071.1 GCA_947627895.1 uncultured Bacilli bacterium | reverse complement strand
TTATTATTAGGATGTCCAAAAGTTTCTTTAAAAAGTAAATCATTGGTTAAAGATTTAGAAGAGCCCCACGGTGTGGTGGCCATATTTCCTCCTTTCACCCATATATATTACCTATAAATTTTTCCTTTCCTTTTTTTAATTTTAAAAAAAATACTATTTAATATTGCTGAATGTTAGCTCATAACTAGTATTTTCATCTGTAATATTAATTTTAAACTTGGAATCTATAGTTTTATCAATTATAATTTCATAATCATTATAAGGGAAAGTACAAATATCGTTAGAACAGTCATTAGTCTCTAAAATAGGATAAAGGGTATGATAATCCAAAAATTCTTTTTCTAAATTATCATAAAAATCGGTAATTTCTTGCTTTTGGCCTAAAATATCTTGATATATTTTATCTTCTTCTTTGAAATAATGAATAATTCCTTCCTCTATTTCTTTATAGCCACTTTCAACTTTATCTTTTATATTACCATTTATAACTATCATTTGTCCATTGGTATTAATTACGTATTTAAAATCATAATCTTTATCCCGAATATCTAAACCTAACTTTTCTGGCTCAACTTCTGGTGTTGTATTATCTAAATTATCTTTTTCTGAAGGTGCCTCTTTACTACCAAAGGCCATCAATAATACATAAACTAAAATAATAAAAATAAACCAACCAATTAATTTAATTAAAGATTTCCCTCGAGTGCTTTTCCAAAACTCTTTATTCATAACCTCACCTTAATCCATTTAAATACATTTTTATCGTCATTTCTTTTTTACCTACTGGTTTTATCTTTTCAAAATAAACAATTCCGTCCTTTACTTCAACGCCTAATTGATCAAGCGTTTTATTCACCTTTCCAACCGTGGTATTTTCTTTTTCTATAAATGTTGCTTCAAGTATTTTAAATTCCATATTATCTAATTTTAAATACGCTAGGGGCCAAGGATTTAAAGCTCTTATTTTATTTATTATATCTTGTCCCTTAGCGTTTAATTCTATTTTTTCATCTTCTCTAGTAATTCTAGGTGCCAAAACGGCTTTGGTATCATCTTGTTTTATTCTAGGAGCATCTTTTCTTATAATCCTATCTAAATTCTTAATTAATAAATCCGCCCCAATTTTAGCTAAAACATCATGAAGGGTACCACAATTATCGCTAGGTTTAATTATATATTCGCTTGTATCAATAATATCTCCGGTATCCATACCTTTATCCATATACATTAAGGTTACTCCTGTTTTTTCATCACCATTTAATAAAGCCCATTGGATAGGCGCACTCCCCCGATATTTAGGTAAAAGAGAAGCATGAACATTAATAGCTCCAAATCTTGGAGTTTCTAAAAGTTCACTAGGCAATATTTGGCCATAAGCACAAGTTACAATTAAATCAGGATTTAACTCTTTAATAATGGCAAAATCTTCTCTTATTTTAGAGGGCTGAAAAACGGGAATATTATTTTCTAAAGCCACTTGTTTAATTGGTGATGACGTTAAAACTTTTTTTCTGCCAACCTCTTTATCAGGTTGAGTAACTACCAATACCACATTAGTTGCTAAAATAAGACTTTTTAAAGTTGGAATTGCAAAATCCGGAGTACCCATAAAAACTGTATTTATTTTTTTATTCATATCTAATCACTACTGCTATTATATAATAAATTAAGGCATTTTAAAAGGAATTAACGAATAATTCCTTCAATTAAGTTTAATAAAAATTCTTGATATAAATAAAAAGGATAATTATTTACTTTAGCTTCATATATTTCTATTTTATTTTGTTCATCTACAATAATGTAACTTATATCTTCTAAAGTTCTATATTTAAGTAAATTCAGATCTATTCCTATTGTTTTATATTTATTATCTTTAATAAATATAATTAAATAATTAGGAAATAATTTTTTAAAAAATATATATCTATTTTTCATTATAAAAATACCGATCAACAATATTTTTAATTCGAATATTGTTACAATATTTGTAACTATAAACATATGTCATAATAGCACAAAAAGCTTGGTTATAATCAATAATATGATTATCTAATTTATACTTAATAGCTTTAACTTTCTTTTTTATTTTTTCACAATTATTTCGACGAATATTAATTATTGTTTTATTATTTATGACTTTAAAAGTATAACCTAAGAAACTAAAACCAATTTTAGCATTACTAATAGTTGTTTTTTGCTCATGGGCTTCTAATAAGTATTCATTTTTTAAAATATTAATTATTTCTTGACGGGCCTTTTTTAATTTATTTAAATCATCTGAAACAATAATAAAATCATCCATATATCTAACATAATATTTTAAATGTAAATTATGAACAATATAGTGATCTAATTTATATAAATAAAATATAGATAAAAATTGACTAGTCATATTACCAATAGGTAAACCTTTACCTTCCAGGTAAAATGGTAATGATAAATTATTTTTTTCTAAATAATGAGCAATTCTTTCATTAATATAACTAGCATTGGTACTATCAATTACCTGGGAAATCAAATTATATTCATAAGGACTTAATTTATCAAATAAAAGTGATTTTAATACCTTATGATCAATATTATAAAAATATTTTTTTATATCTACTTTTAAAATATAAAAAGGTTTCTTTTTTCTTTTATGAATTTCTAAATATTTTTTGACTAATTTAAGAGCATAATCAGTCCCCATATTTTTTCTCGTAGCACAATTACGATCATCTAAATATTTTGTTAATTTGGGTTCTAAAATAAATCGCGTTAAAAAATGATTAATAATTTTATCTTTAATACTTAAACTCATTACTAATCTAACCTTTGGTTCATAAATTAAAAAGATATTATAATGTTTATGCCCAATATTATTATTTTTTAACATACTCAAAATATTACTTAAGTGTTGAATTTTATTACATTCAAAATTATATAATTGTCTTTTATTTTTAACACTTTTGGATATCTCTAATTCATAAATACTAATAATATTTTTTAAATTAATTTCCGGTGGCATTTTTACACCACATATATATCATTTTATTAAGTTTAATCAATTCAGCCGATTTTAAAGTACATTGTTTTTCACTAATATATTTTAATTTATAAGCTCTTTCAATATAAAAATCAATTTTATTTATTTTAGCTAAAGCTTCAATTTGATACATATGCTTCATATCTTCTTGATTTTCATAATTAGCTTTAATAATAAACTCTAATAATTCTAAAGAATCATTATATATCATATTTCGAGATATTAAATCTTTCTTTGGAAAAGTTAAAATTAATTTTTCTAAGCCTATAATAAAATGTTTAACACTTTTTAAAATTATAAATCTTTCTTTATTCAAATTGTCCATTTTCAAGAAATTCAATTATTTTTGTTAATTCTTCCGGACTGCACTCTAAAATTCTTTTTTTCAAATTATTTATTCGGGCCTCTACCTCTAAAGCACTTAAAGCACTTTTTAAAATTAAACCATAATTTTTATTTAAACCTTTATATTCGGCAACTTTATTATCTTTTTCAAATATTTCATAACTTATTTTAGCTTCTTCTAAAGTATGAGTTACTTTTTGACACGCTGATTCTGGAAACCCAACACTTTGTTTTGGTAAAACATACTTATATCCTAATAAAGAATGCAGAATAACGCCATCGTCACCAAAAGCATTATAAAACTTTCCCGATTTAAATAGGGATATACTAGACTTTTTCATTTTTTTACTCCTTACTACTACTTCACTCAATATGTTTTTAGAAAAGTTACGTATAACTTTTCATCCATATTTCTCCTTCGGATTTTCATCCAGGATAATCTTTGTCCTTTATCTCATTCACTATAAAACCTTAATCTTATAATCCTAGAACTATATAAAGGTCTCGGACGGACCACATTCGTGTTGTTCCCGACATTGTTCGTGTTCACATTCCCAGTGGCATTCACATTGAACGCATTAGACGCAACAAGCCAATTTTAGTCACAAGATTACCCTTTACTACTTAATTTGTACTGCTTACTTTAACATCAATTAACTACTATTTAATAGTTTTTTTACTGCATAAATACATCAATACTTTTTTAAAGCCGTTTCCATAGCAATAAAAAGTATTTTTATAAAAAATCTAGTACACCACCTCCTTAAATATCATTCTATATTACAAGTAGTTATTTTTGTAAAAATAAATTGGTGTTTTCTGTAAAAAATAATTTGTAAATATAAAATAACTACCTATAACCAAATTTTTTAAAGTGCCCCGCTTGCCTCGCACCGCAAGGGCGCGAAGACAAGCGTTGTCTAAGCATAATTTATACTTAATTCTTCCCTTTAACTAAGATTCTGTTACCAAAGTATAAGGGTCATCCGCCGTACCAGAGCCTCCACTTAGTTGAGCGCTAGATGTGAGATAGAAGGACGGACGGACCACATGCGTGAGGTCCCCGACAAAGTACGCGGCCACATGCCCAGCGGCATACACAGAGAACGCATCAGACGCAACATCTTGTCTTTGAGTTATTAGCCATTCCCATAGGCCTAAATATAACCAATTATCATCAGTTGCAGAACGATAATCTGTATCAATTTCACCGGTTTGAAATGTTCCTACAGGAATATTATTTATATCAACATTGATATTTGGATTGTAAGTCCATACTTCGTTATATCCATATTTAGTCCAATGTTCTTGACTTGCTCCATATAAATAATCTGATACATACATTAA
>CANQXV010000070.1 GCA_947627895.1 uncultured Bacilli bacterium | reverse complement strand
GAAATATTAGAACAATTGAATCAGTAACAGGTGTAGATTTAATTATTGATGATACTCCTGAAGCAATTGTTATTTCATCTTTTGATCCTTTAAGAAGAGAAATTGCGAAAATTACTCTTGAAACCTTAATTAAAGATGGTCGGATTCATCCCGCTAGAATTGAAGAAGTATATGATAAAACTGTTAAGGATATCAATACTAAAATTATGGAATTGGGAAATAAAACCATTAATGACTTAGGAATTGCCAAAATGGATGTTGAACTTATTGAATTAATTGGTAAGTTAAATTACCGGACTAGTTATGGTCAAAATGCTCTACAACATTCTATTCAAGTAGCTAACCTTTGTGGTTTAATGGCAGCCGAATTAGGGGAAAACATTACCTTAGCTAAAAGGGCGGGCTTACTTCATGATATTGGTAAAGCCATTGATTTTGAAGTGGAAGGTAGCCATGTAGATATTGGCGTTGATTTAGCCAAAAAACATCATGAAAATGAAGTAGTTATTAACTCAATTGCTTCGCATCATGGTAATACGGAAGCAACTTCCGCAATTGCCGTTTTAGTTGAAATTGCTGATACTTTATCTGCAGCTAGACCAGGAGCTCGTAATGATTCCTTAGAAAATTATATTAAAAGATTAGAACAACTAGAAGAAATTGGTAACTCTTATGAAGGCGTTGAAAAAACTTATGCTATGCAAGCTGGTCGGGAACTTCGAGTTATTGTTAAACCAGATGAAGTAGATGATAAAAATAGTTATAAAATGGCTAGGGATATTAAAGAAAAAATTGAAAGTGAAATGCAATATCCTGGTACTATAAAAATAACTGTTATTCGGGAAACTCGAGTTCAAGAAGAAGCCAAATAAAAAAATTAACGAAAGTTAGTTTTTTTAATGGACTTTTAAACCGGAAAAAAGTATAATTAAAATGAAATGAGTAAGGGTAGTATGAGTAGTAAGATTAGTAGTAAAAATAAGAAAATTTTATTAATTGTTATTTGTATATTATTTATTATTTGCAATGCTTTATTTGTATATTTTTTAATTCGACCTTCAATTAAACTTTTAGGTGATAAAGAAATCCATATTAATATTAATGCAGTTTATGAAGAACCGGGATATACAGCTAAGTACTTGGGAAGTAATGTAACCGATAAAATTGAAGTAACTAATAATGTTGATTCTACCAAAATTGGTACTTATACTATTAAATATGTTTTACAAAAAGGAAATGTTAAAAAAGAAGTAACAAGAACCGTTATAGTTGAAGATATGGAATCCCCATCCATTGAACTAACGGGTGATAAAGAAAAATATCTTTGTCCAAATCAAACATACGAAGAAGAAGGTTATCAAGCTTTTGATAATATTGATGGGGATATTACCAGTAAAGTGGAAAGAAAAGAAGAATCAGGTAAAATAATTTATATGGTTAAGGATGCCAATAATAATTATACCGAAGTTACGAGAAAACTTAATTATGAAGATAAAGAAGCGCCTATTATAGAATTAAAGGGTGGCGAAACTTATACTATAGGTCAAAATCAAAAATATAATGATTTAGGTTATACCGTTACGGATAATTGTGACGGAGATTTAAGTTCGCAAGTAGAAGTAACTGGTGAAGTTGATACTTCTAAAATTGGGGAATATACGATTACTTATACAGTAAAAGATGCCGTGGGTAATGAGGCTACTACAACTAGAAAAGTAAAAGTTGTGGAACAACAAGCCAGTAATGATTATGTTGGTGATGGCCGAAGTATTGTATACTTAACATTTGATGATGGTCCTGGCCAATATACGGAAAAGATTTTAAGTATTTTAAAAGAAAATGATATTAAAGCAACTTTCTTTGTTACTAATCAATTTCCGCGTTATCAAGGAATGATTAAAAAAGAATACGAAGACGGTCATACAGTTGCGGTCCATACTTATTCGCATCAATGGGCAATATATGATAGCGAAGATGCATACTTAAATGACTTTAATAAAATGAATGAAATTGTTAAAGAACAAACGGGTTCTTATGCTAAGTATTTCCGTTTTCCTGGTGGCAGTAGCAATACTGTAAGCCGTAAACATCAATTAGGAATAATGACGAGTTTAGCTAATTTAATGCAATCCAAAGGCTATACTTATTATGACTGGGATGTTGATTGTGGGGATACCCATAGTAATAATACTGTAGATTATATTATTAAGATGGTAAAAACCTATACTCGTAAAGGAAGAAGTAATATAATCTTAATGCATGATATTAAGAAAAATACGATGGAAGCCTTACCTTCAATAATAAGTTATTTGAAGGGTCAAGGATTTGAGTTCGCTGCAATTGATGAAAATACCCCGGTTAAACATTTTAAAATAGCAAATTAAAGGTTCGAGATAAGCTCGGACTTTTATATTATAGTTAATACTTGTAATTTTTGAAGGGGTTTGGTATTATTATATTGATAATAAAGGGTGATAAAAATGGAAAATAAAAATGAACCATTACTTAAAGATGAAGAAGAAAAAATCTTTATAGGTGTAGATACTAGTTCATCAAATAATGAAAATACGGAGGTAGGAAAAATTGGCGAAACTCCAATTTTAATGCGTAAAAATGTAATTGATGATAATGATCAAGAAACAGATCATGTTATTCCAGGTGTTTTAATTTCCAAACGTGAAATTGCTAAGGAAGAAAAGAAAGAACTATCACAACCGATAGAAACTTCTGAAGAGCCTACAGAAGACCAACCAATTATTTCGGAAATCCCAATTACACCTATTATTTCAGAAAATGAAGTTATTGAAACTTCTGAAGAAGTAACCTCTAAAGAACCAAAGGATGAAATCAAAGCTGAAATAAGCCCTAAGCCTCAAGATGAATCTCCTGTTGCTGAAGATACTCCTGTTGTTCCTGAAGTAACATCCACAGATTCTGAAAATGCCGCTATTCCTACAGAACTTGAAGTTACTTCAGTAGTAGCACCAGTTGCACCTGAAAAAACAGAAGAACCAGCAACTGTTGCAAGCGATTCTCAAGAAGAAAAGACCACTCCTACTGCCAAAAAGAAAAGAGATACTAAAAAAATTGTTACTATAGTTGTTACTTTAGTTTTAGCCTTTATCACAGTTTATTTATTAGTTCAAACTTGTATAGGTTTCTATTATGGTTTTAAATATAAAAATTATGTTGCTTCTCAAAATCAAACTACCGAACCAACACCTTAAAATTTAACTTTAACTATTTGATTAAAAAATAATTTTAAATTGTTATTTAAATAGATCATTTTATATATTTGATCTATTTTTATTATTTTACTAGTTATTTTTTTAATAAAGCCATCTTTATAAAAGAAAATTGTTATATTTATATTACTATAAAAAGCCTCTAAAATGGCTTCTTCAATTGTTGCTGTTTCTTCCTCGGAAATAATGGGTTTAGTAATTTTACTTTTTTCTTTTAATAAACTATTTATAATTTGTTTAGAGGAAGTAAGAGATTCAAAAGGCTGCCATTTAATGATACCCCGATCAAATTTCATTCGTGATGCCCACCTATTTTTTTATTTCTTTCGATAGCGGTGGAATCAGGTAGAAGGCTTGAGGCTTTAATAATACTATTTTTGCCAAATTTATCTTTAATTTCATCAATCGCAGTATTTACTTTTTCTTCTTCTTTAATTTCTTCTAAATCATTAAATAAATTTAGTTGCACACCATTTTTATCTTTCAAACCTCCACAGCAAATTGAAACTTTACGAATTGGTAAAAATTCATAGTAACGATCAAAAATAATTTCACAATAACGCATAATTTCTTTCGCGGAATCTGTCGCAGAATCAAGTTTAGTGGAGTGATAAAAACCACCAGCAATATCTTTGGAATAACCAATACCTAAACCAATAATCGTAGCTTGTTTTTTATTTTTTCGTAATCTCGCTGCGAGTAAATCGACCATTTCATTTATAATTAATTTAACATTGTATTCGTTATAATCTTTAAATAAAACTTGAGAATGACTAAATGATTTATCTTTCGCTATTTGTTTATAATCATCAATTCGGCTTAAATCAATACCATTGGCATGATTCCATAGTTCCGTTCCCATGATGCCAAATTTATCTTTTAAAATATTGCGATTAAAATTAGCTAAATCACCAACCGTTTTAATTTTTAAAGCATTTAAGTTTTTTTCCATTCTTTTGCCAATGCCCCACATTTTAGATAATGGTTCAATAGTCCAAAGTTTAGTTTTAACATCAGCATAGGTCCACTTAGCAATACCATTTTTATATTTTTTAGCTTCGGTATCCATAGCCACTTTGGCTAGTAGCATATTGGGTCCAATGCCACATGTGGCGGTAAGGCCCGTTTTTTCATAAATCGTTTTTAGAATTTTCGTGGCTAGGGTATAATCATCCATTTTATATAAAGTAAGGTAATTGGTAACATCTAAAAAACATTCATCAATAGAATAAATATGTAAATCCGTGCTTGCTACAAAATCAAGATAAATGTTAACAACTTCCTTACTTTTAGCTAAATATAATTTCATGCGTGGAGGTACAATCGTGTACTTTATATTTTTAGGAATATCATATAGGCGCGTTCTTGATGCAATGCCTTGTGCTTTAAGACAAGGGGTAATTGCTAAAGTAATGGCGCCATTACCTTGATTTTTATTGGCGACCACCAAAGGTACCGTAAAAGGATCTAAGCCTCTTTCCACGCATTCACAAGAGGCAAAAAAACTTTTTAAATCAATACACAAAATATTTCTTTTAGGATATAATTCTTCCATCATTTTACCTCCAAACAAATGTTTTCAATTTAATTATATCGTATTGTTTCTAATAGTCAATTCCTTTTTTTGGAAAGTTGAGTTAAACATAATGACTGATAAATAAAAAGATGATATAATAAAAATAGCCAAACAAAAGATAAAGGAGGA
>CANQXV010000069.1 GCA_947627895.1 uncultured Bacilli bacterium | reverse complement strand
ACTTTATCTTTTAAGCGAATAATACGATCAACAAAACGTTTGCAACCTCTTAAGGAATCTGTATTCCAAGGAACATCTTGTTCATAATCACCCATGAACATTTCATAGATTCTTAGAACATCGGCACCATATTCTTTAACAATATCATCAGGGTTAATAACATTACCTTTAGATTTACTCATTTTTTCATTATTGGCTCCTAGAACCATACCATGACTAACTCTCGTCCAAATCATTTCTTTATTAGGAACTAAGCCAATATTATATAAGAATTGAACCCAGAATCTTGCATATAATAAGTGTCTTGCGGTATGTTCCATACCACCATTATACCAATTAACTTTTTGCCAATATTTCATGGCTTCCATAGATGCAAATTCGTGATTGTTATGAGCATCCATAAATCTTAAGAAATACCAACTTGAACCAGCCCAGTTAGGCATGGTATCTGTTTCTCTTTTCGCGGGTCCGCCACATTTTGGACAAGTGGTATTTACCCAACCCTCAATTTTAGCTAAAGGACTTTCACCATTGTCAGTTGGTTCATATTCGGCTACATCAGGAAGTAAAAGTGGTAAATCTTCTTCATTTAAAGGCACCCAACCACACTTTGGACAGTTAACCATTGGAATTGGTTCGCCCCAGAATCTTTGACGAGAGAAAATCCAATCGCGCATTTTATAATTAACTTTTCTTTCCCCACATTTATTTTCTTCAAGCCAATTTAACATTTTAGCAATAGCATCTTCTTTATTTAAACCATTAAGGAATTCCGAATTAATATGAATACCATCGCCAACCATGGCACCAGGATTCATAGCGTAAGCAAAAGTTTTGGCATGTAATTCATCCTTAATTTCTTTTTCAATCGTTTTGGCATCTACCCATTCAATATCAAATTTTTCATCTTCATCTAAATTTTTAGCTAATTTATCATCATCTTTTAATTTAAATAAGAAGCCCGTGCTTTCAATATTAAAATATTTGTCTTTATTATAAGCATAGTAATGATGATTTATTTTAGGTAATTCACTAACTAATTCTAAATTATGATATCCAGTTTCTTCACCAATTTCTCTGATAGCACAATCAAGTGGACTTTCACCTTCTTTAATGGTGCCTCCAATAAATAGGCGACCGCCTAATTCATGCCAATTTACTGTTAAATATTTATTATTTTTCGCATCATATACCACGGCTACAATTGAATTTTTCTTAAATTCGTCTTTTTGTGGTTTTCCCGTTTCTTCTTCTAAAACTTGAATAATTGGAATATCAAATTTTTTGGCAAAATCGTAGTCTCTTTCATCATGCGCGGGAACAGCCATAATCGCTCCTGTACCATAACTTGCTAAAACATAATCACTTATATAAATAGGAATTTCTTTTTTATTCACCGGGTTTATAGCATAAGTCCCAATAAACACTCCCGTTTTTTCTTTATTTAATTCGGTTCTTTCCCGTTCATTTTTTAAAGTACAAGCCGCTTGATAAGCTCTTACCTCATCTTTTTTATCCGGACTCATAATAATTGGTACTAAAGGATGTTCGGGAGACAAAACACAGTAAGTTGCCCCAAATAAAGTATCACAACGCGTTGTAAAAACGGTAAATTCTTTATCAGTGCCTGCAACTTTAAAGTTAACATGGGCGCCTACCGATTTACCAATCCAATTTATTTGACCTAATTTTACTTTTTCAGCAAAATTAGTATCTTCTAAACCTTGTAGTAAATCTTCGGCATAATCACTCATGCGAAGCATCCATTGAAATTTTTCTTTTTGAGTAACGGGATTACCGCATCTTTCACAAACCCCACCAGCACTATCTTCATTAGATAAAACCGTTTTACAATTTTCACACCAGTTAACTGGAACAGTCGCTTTATAAGCCATATTATGTTTATAAAATTGTAAAAATTGCCATTGTGTCCAACGATAATATTCGGGGTCAGTTGTGGAAAACTCACGCGTCCAATCAAATGAAAAACCTAAGGTTTGCATTTGTTTTTTGAAAGTTGCAATATTTCTTTTAACTGCTTCTTTAGGATGCACATGATTTTTGATAGCATATTGTTCCGCGGGAGCACCAAAAGCATCCCAACCCATAGGATATAACACATTATATCCTTGCATTCTTTTCATTCTGGCTAGTGCATCTTGAGCCGTATAACTTCGAACATGCCCAACATGTAAGCCATTACCTGAAGGATACGGAAATTCAACTAATATATAATAAGGGGGTTTTTCGCCGCCATTTTGAGCAACAAAAACATTATTCTTTTCCCAATATTCTTGCCATTTTTTTTCAATTTGTTCCATATTCATTTTTATCTTTGCCATCCTTTCTTAACAAAATGTCGACCCAGTAATTCATATAAAGCATAGATTAGGCCTAAAAGTATTACAAAACCAACCATTAATTGGAATAACATATTCCAAGGAATCATCATAATAATAGTTGATGTTACAGAAATAATAAAAGCATTTATAAAAGCAAACCATTTAATCGCATAATCTAAATCAACTTTAAATAAATCTAATTTAAACTTTTTTTGCAGGTATTGCATTTCCATCATTGTAACCTCTTTTTTTCGTGTTTTCTTTCTCTTTTTGCCGGAGATAACATTACATTTCGGCATAAGTATGAAAAAGTAATCAACTAATAAAACAATTACAAAGGTTACTGCGCCCGCGATAAGACTTACTTTTACATCCATTTTTACCCTCCAATTAAAAAAAGTGATACCCTTTAAGGGCGAATCCTTAAACCCGCGGTACCACCTTATTTTTTTCTCTTATTTATTGATAAAGGAATAACCCTAATACAATCCAAAAGCAAGTTCAGTTAAATTTTTTTTATTCTTTTTCACCAACCAAGAACTCTCTTAAAAAAACATTTTAACTTACTACTCTTTTTTCCTCTGCTTAAGTCCTATTATATTAGATTTCGGCAATATATTCAAGTAATTTCAAGAACATTTTTTTAAAACGACCATCTAATTTTTTAATCTTTTTTAACGCAATTCTTTTCCGATGAATTTCTAAATCACTAAACATAACCGTGGCAATTTCTTCTTTTAAATCCGTAGCTACATTTAAATCATTAATAATAGAATTAATATCTTCATTAATAATACGCGTAGCATCAATTTCAATATCTTGACCTTTGCAATTAATTGTTAATTGTTTTTTAGGATCAATATCTTTAATACTAATAACAAAGTCATTAACATCTTCATAAGCTTCAAAATTAGTAATTTGTTCTTCATTTAGATAAACTGTTACATCATCAGCTTTCCGGGTATTTCGAAACCGAATTTTAAAACTTCTTTTTTCAGGTAAAATATTAACATTGCCTTCGAAAGGATGCACAATTAAAGTATAATTATTTTTTAAGTAGTTGTAATCAATTGCTGTAATAATGTATTCTCCTTTTTGATAATTATTAGTTGTCCCATCATCTTCATATAATTTATAAATATTATTGCTGCCTGGGAAAACATTTAATTCTAAGTCTTTAGGTACAGAAGTATCATTTTTATTATCAGATAAATTTGCTAAAGGAATAATAGTTCCAGATTTTGCAAAAACCGGATAATCTTCTTCGGTATAAAAGACAACATAACGCTTGTTACCAATAAACTTTTTACCAGTTTTAAAGTCATACCAAACCCCTTTTGGTAAGAATACCCGATGAATCGCCCGATTAATTAAAGTATTCATGGGTTTCGTAATTGGAGCCACAAATAACTCTTGGCCAAAATAATATTGGTTATTATATAAAGGTTCATCATAGATTTCAGGATAAGAATAATAAAGTGGTTGAATAATGGGAATCCCATTTTTAGAATAATTATAGGCTTCGGTATAAAGATAAGGAATTAATCTTTGTCTTAACCAACAATATTCCCGGGCAATAGTATAAGTTTTAATATCCCATAACCAGGGTTCTCTTTTATAATAAGCTCCTCTTTTGGCACTAAAGCGAAAAATGGGGCTAAAGGTGGCAAATTCCACATATCGTAAGTAAAGTTCGCCATCTTCAATTCCCCCTTTAAAGCCTCCGACATCATGACTCCACCATGTTAAACCTTTGTTGGCAGCAAGAGAATTAAAAAATGGTAGATATTTTAAAGTATCCCAACTAACTATAGTTTCTCCCGAATAAAGAACGGGATAATGGTGAGAAGCTACCAAAGGATTTCTGGTTAAAACTAAAGCTCTTTTTTGCGGATACACATCATAGTTTTTATTCGTATAATAGTTTAAGGCTTGTAAGGTAGTTAAATCTTGTTTGTAATCTAACCAAAATACATCAATGCCTGTATTAATTAAAGGATCCATTATTTTTTGTAAATATAATTTAATAAAAACCGGATTTAAAGCATTAAACGGAACTGTTTCACTATTAGCAGCATTCATTTCTTGAGCAAAAGCATTGTAACATTCTTCTTCAGCTCGGACCCCTTCTGTCGGATCAATATTTAAACCCACATGAACATCTTGACTAAGCATCTTATTTACAAATGCTTTGGGATCAGGAAATAAATTATAATTAAAAGTAAATCCCGTGCGATGTAAATTATAATTGCCCGCATCTTTAATATGCCAAAACTCACTTAAAAGTAAGACTGATAAAGGTATTTCATAACGTTTAAACAAATTAACTACTTGTTCTAAATCAGTTGCATTATATATTTTTTCTCGGTTCCACCAAATACCTAAAGCATATCTCGGAATAAGTGCTGGATAGCCAGTCAAAGTAAAATAGTCTTTTAAGCATAAACCAAAATCTCTTTTATACATAAAGACATACATATCAACTTTATTACTTGGACTTGGCATTAAAAAGCCATTAGCATTTATTTCTAAGTTTTTTGAATCATCTAAAGTGGCAAAACCATCAGTAGAATATAAACCTTTAAAAGTTTTATTTAGTCCCTTATAATCATCTAAACTAATAGCATCTCCTTTAAAATTACGAGCTAAAGTTATATGGGCTTTAAATTTCTGACTTTTTAAATTATCTAAGACAGAAAAAAGTTCTTCTTGAATACCTTCAGCCAATGTTATTAAATCTTTAGTTTCTTCAACTCCAAGCCAGATAACATTATTATTTCTT
>CANQXV010000068.1 GCA_947627895.1 uncultured Bacilli bacterium | reverse complement strand
TAAATTACCAGAAGTAGGGAATGTAAGTCATAGTGAGGGTCCAGATAATATAACAGTAACAATAGATTCACCAAAAAAGGAAAGTAATGAAATAGCAGGATATGAATATCGGATAAAAGGAGGAACAGCAGAAGGACAAATAGATACAAAAGAAGAAACAACATCACCAACGCATACCTTTACAGGATTAAGTGAACAAACGCAATATACAATAGAAATAAGAATAAAAGATAGTAAAGGATTATATTCTCAAAAAACTACATTAAGTTTAACAACAAGTACCGCAGTAGAGCCATTGGAAATAACAAATGTTAGTGGAGAAGGGCTAGATGGTAAATTTAACTTAACCGTTTCAGTCGTAGGAGGAACGGGGCCGTATACATATTCCATAGTTGAAAATTCGTGTTATTATTGTGACGAGTTAAGTGGTACAGGAGAAAAATGTAAAAGTTTTGCGCGGGATAGTATTGAAACATCCGTTAGTGGAAATGAAATTACAATTAGTGGGCTTGATACCTGTCTCACACATAAATTTAAAATTAAAGTAGTTGATAGCAAAGGCTCGGAAACTACATATGATGCTAATGATATTGTAATGAAAAAAGGCCCTAATAGTGAACCATGCCGGTCATGTACCGCAACAAGTTAATAGGCTAGCAACTCATGAGAACCCCAGAGTATAAGCATAGAAATTAAAATAACTTAAATTATATCCAAAAACTCTCTTTAAAAATGTCAAATAAGAGTAAATTAAAAAGAATGTTTAGTCATTAATTTGTCGTTTTTTCAAATAAATTCAAGAAATTAGTTTATTTTTATTGATTTATGAAAAAAACTTTGCTAATCTTAATATGTAAGGTCCATAGGGGCTTACAAAATACATATGGGAGGTAGAAAAATGTCAAAACTTGAATTAGTAGAAATCATTGCTAAAGAAGCTGGTTTAACAAAAGCTGATGCTGCTCGGGCATTAGATGCTACTTTAAACGGAATTATGACTGGTTTAAAGAAAAATGGTAAAGTTTCTTTAGTTGGTTTTGGAACATTCAGCGCTAAGAAAAGAGCTGCAAGAGAAGGTATCAACCCTTTAACAAAAGCACCTTTAAAAATACCTGCAAAAACTGTTGCATCTTTCAAAGCTGGAAGCAAATTAAAAGACGCTTTAAATTAATCATAAAAAAGTCGCTCGTCGGCTTTTTTTGATGGTAATATTTTCTAATTATGTGATAGAATAATATTGAGGTATGATTGTGAAAAAAGTAGTTTTATATATTATAGGATTTTTATTAATAATTATAAGCTTAGTATTAAATACTTTTAGTTTTTGGCGTATTAGTTTATTATTACTAGGTATTATTTTAATTACGATTAATTTAACTTTAAATTATCCTAAAAAAACATTCTTATTAATAAGTATGCCATTAATATTATTACTCTTTACTTATACGATTGATACCATACTTGCAACTAATTTAAAAAAAATACCAGTTTATAGTTATCGGATTAAAAGTAGTGAAAAGGTAAGTACATATAATAGTTTTTTATATCGTGTAATTGATTGTGATAATACTTTAACAGTTGATTATGGTTATAATCTTGCCTATAGTTGTAGTAATGATGCTCTTGATACTCACGAAATAAATGCTTTTTTAAGTGAAACTTTAGAATCATATAAAAGTTATCATCATAAATATATTAAATTAAATGGTAAAGTAAGTAAGATAAGTGGGGCTAATATATTAGAATTAAGTAGTTATGTAGAAGATGATGATTCCCTAAATGGTTATGTTAATTTTAATACCGAATATACTATTAGAATTAAAACTAATTCTGATTTAACTAAATATCGTATTTTTGATGAGGTTACTGTTATTGGTTTAGTTAATAGTTTAACTAAAGGTGAAACTATAATTATTGAATTAATTGATGCTATTGTCCTACCAAGTACCATATATGATGATTATAGTATTGAGATATTAGAAAGTAATGATCAAGAATTAGTTAGTTATGTAGAAAAAAATAATATTTATTTGTTAGGCTTAAAAAATATCTTTGTGCATTATGATGATAAACATATTTATGAACTTAATTATTTAATTGCCGATGAAAGAATTATGTTAGATGATATATTAAAGAATCATGATTATCAAGAACTAAAAGATGAAGATGATGTTGTTCAAGCAAATATCTATGAACTTGATAAATTTAAAATAATGAAATGCCAAAATGGTAGAACTATATTTAGTCCTTTAAAAACAAAATTAAAAATAGATTATTGTAATTAAAATAAGCAAAATAATGTCGAACTTTGACGAACGAATTATTTTGCTTATTTATTTGCTCTAATTTATAATAAAAAATTGTGTTACCAGAAATGGATGCGTCTACTATTTTCTCGGGGGGTTTTGGTTGACTCAGCATATGAGTTCTAGAATCTGAAAGAAGGTGGTTGCTAATGGCAGAAATTTATTTTTTGCAATTAGTTGTTTTGTTACTTATTTTAAAGAGTAATAAAAAAGACGATCCTAAGTAGGAATCGCCTGCAAAATCCACGTAGACGTTACCTTGCTGGTAACATTTACATATTAATTATAATACATATTTTTTCTTTTGTCTACTTTCCGTCAAATTAAGAGTTTTCCCTTGAATATATATATATATATATATAATTAAGGGGAAAACAGGGGTATTGAAAGGATAGACATAGATGAAAAAAAGGGATTTGTTTATGATTACTGTTGGTTTTATTTTATGTTTATGTGTTAGTTTTATAGCATTTTATACAAATAGAAAAATGCAAAAAGAAGAACAATACTATGAATTGAAAAATAGTAACTTAATTAGTATGATGATTCAAAATGATACTGGAGAATATGAAAAAGCTGATCGCACTGATTGGCCCACAGAAGGTTATAACTTTAATAAAACATTAAGTAAGTGTGAAAATGGTAGTCACCTTGCTTGGCGAAATGACAAAGTTGTAGTAAATACGACAACATCTGATAAGTGTTATATTTATTTTGATTTAGAAAATGGAACAGAACAATTCCCTTATCAAATAGATTCAATTGAAGACTTAGTAAGATTATCTAATGATGTTAATGGTGGAGATACTAAAGCAAATAAAACTTATATCTTAACTAGAGATTTAGATTTTCAAGATCCTGATTCTTACGAAGATAGTCAAAGCACAGCATTTGGAGATATTAATGGAGTAAATAATGCTGAACCTTTAATTGAAGAATTAACAGCAGGTACAGGATTTAAACCTATTGGAAGCTCATTAAAGACTATTTTCAATGGAAATTTTGATGGCAAAAATCACTATATTAAAAATTTATATATTGAAAATAATAATTTAAAAGATGATGTTGGATTATTCGGAGCAATAAATAATAGTACTATAAGTAATATTATAGTTACAGGGAAAATTCATACATTAGTAACTGCCAATATTGGTGGAATAGCTGGTCGTACATACGCCTCAACATTAAAAAATGTCCAATTTGGATTGAGTGAAGAAGACAGTTATGTTATAAGTGATACAAACGAGTATAATGCCGGGGGCATAGTAGGTGCAATTTATAGCGATACAAATATAAATAATAGCAAAAATTATGGTAATGTTTCAAATAGTGCCGAGTGTGGAGGAATAGCAGGTTGGGTTAGTTCTAATAGTACATTAACAATAAACAACTGCCAAAATTATGGAGTCGTAGAAAATAATAAAGGGGTCTATATTGGAGGGTTTGTAGGAAGAAATTTTGAAACAATAGAAATTTTTAATTCTTCAAACCACGGAGATGTTAAAACAAATACTGCTGGAGATATAGGAGGTTTTATTGGTCTTAATTATGGAAAGTTAACAATTGAAAATAGTTATAACACTGGTAATATTTATAATGAAAATATTAATTTGCCCGATGGTACTGATTTAAATTTAGGAGGTTTTATTGGTTCGACAGGTACTGGAGGTAAAGAAGTAAAAATAAACAATTCTTATAATCTTGGTAATGTTATTAATGGTACAAGAGTTGGTGGCATTATTGGATATACCTATAATCAAACAACTATAATAATCAACAAAGTTTATAATATGGGTAATATTTCTAATACTCCGCAATCATGGACTGTTAATTTTGGTATTGGTGGTTTGATAGGTTATACTAATGTATCTAATACATATATTTTAAATTCATATAATACCTATAAAACGGATTCAAGTATAGAAGGAACTATATCAGGAAATAAAAATACTGGGGGAGGATTAATTGGTACTTCAACTCAACTTGACGTAGTGGTTAATTCATATAACAAAGGAAATGTAAGTAAAAACAATGGATATGCTCATGGTATAGCAGAAATTGAAGCAACCACTTATATAAATAACGTTTATAATATTGGTAAAATTAATGGAAATAGAGGCTCTTATGGTATTGGATATTATGAAAATCTAGAGCCAGATATTCAAAATATAAACAACGCTTATTATTTAGATAATGTTTCTTCTGCAAGTAACATTAGTGTTAATGCTACCTCAATGACAGAACAACAAATGAAAAATCAATCCTTTGTTGATACTTTAAATGGTAATATTGCTAGTGTAGAAGCTGATATGAAAGAAAAATATCCTATATTAAATGATTATACCTTAAGCAGATGGAAACTGGGTGAAGATAGTTACCCAACCTTAGTAAATGAATAAAAATAAAACAAGCAAAATAATGTCGAACTTTGATTGATGAGAATTATTTTGCTTATTTATTGTACTGTGAAGTTTCACCTACCAATATTTATCTGAGTAGTTTTTCTTAAAGGGTTTTGGGCTCACTAGGTATAACGAAAGAGAAGAAATTCCCTAGTAATTATACTTATTTTAGTTTTAATTATCTTAAAATTAATATAAAAAGCGCTAGCCAAGAAATTGGCGTAGCGCCTCCGAAAAAGTAGGCGTTACCTAACTGGTAACATATTTATAATATACTATAATTTAGTAAAATATACAAGTTAAGCAATTCGGCAAATTTTCCTAGCGAAAAATAATTGCTATTTGAGATGTATTTATGTTATAACCCGAGTTTGACAGATAAAATAATAAAAAAGCATCATTTTGCCTAGTATTTATAAGGCTTTGTGATGTT
>CANQXV010000067.1 GCA_947627895.1 uncultured Bacilli bacterium | reverse complement strand
AGTTCTTGAAGAAATGATTAATTTAAAGAAAGAAATTGAAGATGAACTTGCTAATGGTAATGAATACAATTTATCTTCAGAGGAAAAAGCATTCTTTGATGCTTTAGGAGCAGATTCTGAAATAAAAGAATTAATGAAAGATGAAGTACTAGTTCAAATAGCAAAAGAATTAGTAGAGTTAATTAATGAAAATTTAACTTTAGATGCATTTAAAAGAGAAGATGCTAGAGCAAGAATTAGAAGTAATATTAGGAGATTACTTATTAAATATAACTATCCTCCAATAAAAAGAGAAGGTGCAGTTGATAAAGTTATAAGACAAGCAGAGCTAAAATATTCAAATAATTGTTAGTATTTACAGCCAATTTTAAGAAATCTCACAAATCTAGATAATATAAGGGTTTGCAGTATTTAAGAAAAAAATGTTAAAAATGTCAATTTTTTCAAAGTGGAAGATTTATATAAAAAATCTTTGCTTTTTATAATCCAATTCCCAATTTTATATCATTTTTATCATCAATGTGGAATTAATTAATTTTTTATTGTTTAGGCTGTAAATAGTAACAAATAATTAATTTAAATAATAGTTTTTTCTGTCGATTTTTGGTATAATAAGACCAATTAGATATCATTAATATGGTATCTTTTTTGGTTGGAGGTAACACATGAAGATAGATTTTCATTGTCATACAAAAAAAACTAAATCAGATGAAGCAGATTCAAGGAATTTAACACCAGAATTATTTAAAGAAAAAATAATTTTAAGCGGGGTTAAAATTGTTGCAATTACGAATCATAATTTATTTGATATTGAACAGTATTATAAATTAAAAGAAACAGTAAAAGAATATTGTCAAGTATGGCCAGGTATTGAATTAGATGTTATAGGTAAAAGTCAAACAGTTGGGCATTTGATTTTAATTTCTAATCCTGCGGATGTTGAAGAATTTTCTGATAAAATGAATGAAATATTAAAAGAATATACACCTGACAGTTTCAATATAAAAATTGATGAATTATATCAAAAAGTAAAATCACTGAATTTAATATATGTAGTACATTGTTTTAAAAAGAAAGAATTACCATTAAGTGATATAGAAGAATTTGAAAAAATAATGGATAATCCAAAGCGATTATTTAAAGAACCTAGTTCTCTAACTTCTATAACGGTTCTTCAGTCAAATAAACATCGAGTAATTGTTGGTACTGATGTTATTGATTGGAGTAAATATGAAAGTTATAATTTTGGAGAATTTAAGTTTGAATTAAATGATTTTTCCTCTTTTATAAAAATAATTGAAAAAGATAGAACTTTTTTGAAAGATTTAGTTGATGAAGAATTAAATGAAAACATTAAAGTTTATGGAAAATATGATACGCATGAATATCCATTTGTAATTCCTATTTATAACGATGTAAATATAATTTTTGGAGATAGAGGTAGTGGCAAAAGCGAAATTTTAAAGTCTTTAAATGAATATTACAAAATTGAAAAAAATGAAGATCCTGTTTTTTATGTTGGTGGCGATCAGGAAAATTGGTTTAAAAATCTTATTAAGGTAAAAGATGAAGATTTTAGCATTGAAAATTTTGATTCACTAGATGAAATGAGAGATGAAATAAAATTGATTGCTAATTTTATTGATACAACACCAACCAAAATAAAAAAATATGTTGATTATTTTCAAAATTCAAAATATAAAGCTAGTAAAGAAAGAATGAAATGTTTAGTAATATCAAAAAAGCATTTATTCAATTCTTATAACTACAACAATATTTATAATGAGTATAAAAAGATTGCTAATTTTTATAAAGATTATAAATTATTAAAAATAAAAAGTATATTATCTATTGAAGAGCAAAAAAAATTAGGCAGTTTGTTATTAAAATTAATTGAAGAATCTTATAAAGAAGTATTAAAAGAGTGGATTAATCAATGGTCAGAATATTTATGTGATGATTTTGCAGGAAATATTCCTATTTATGTTTCAGAAAATGTTGGGGAACCTTCTCCACCAACTGAGACTGGTTTTGCAACATTTGCAAAAAATCGCTTAAAATTAAAAAAGACAGCATATGATATTCTTGATGTGTTAAAAAATAAATCAAATAAAAAAGAAAATTACATTGGCAGTCTAGGCTCAAAAGGAAAAGTAATGTTATCTATTGATTATTCCTTTATTAATGCAGATAATAAAGAAACAATTGATGCAAAAACATTAAATAACAATAAAACAGATTTAAAAAGTTTTATAACTAACTTACAAAAGATAATGCTATTTTGTATATCAGGAAATGTTACAGAAGATATTATTAAAATAAAACAGCTTTATGATAAAGGAATAGATTCTATAAATGATTTTATTTCAGTAAAAAAAGAATTTCAAATCGATAAAAAGGGATATACACCATCTAAAGGAGAAAATTCAATATTGGCACTTCAACATGAATTATTATCAAAAAAGGGTAAAAATATTTTTTTAATAGATGAACCTGATCTAAGTTTAGGTCATACTTATATAAATGATGTTATTGTTCCTTTATTTAAAGATATTGCAAAATCGCACAAAATACTAGTAGTTGCTACACACGATGCAAATATAGCCGTTAGAACTAGGCCATTAAATAGTATTTTAAAAATTACTGATAATAATTGTTACAAGACATATGTAGGAAATATGTTTTCGAATATTCTTCAAAATATTGAAAACGAGGATGATGAATTAAGTTGGAAAGAACAAAGCGTTAAATATTTAGAAGGTGGAGAAGCAGCATTTTCAGAAAGAGGTGATTTGTATGAATAGTAAACGAGTTGATGTTGAATTAATTACAAATAATGAAAAAGAACTTTTAGTATTTAATTTTGATAATAAAATATATTTGGATTTAACTAGTGATGATAGAGATAAATTAAAAGAATTTTTTCAACAACTATTAAAAGAAGTATTAAACCAAGATATTGATTTGAATTTTGTAGAAACTGAAAGAAATGATTTATTTTATGATGTTGCTAAAAAATATGTTGATCATCTAAAAGCCGAAATTGAATCAATTATAGCTCAAAAATTAAATAAAATTGATTATGAAAGTGATGAGTAAAATAAAAAAATATGAAAAAATTTATATTTGATTTAATTACATCTTCTTATTCGTTATTTGAAAATCCATTTTATAATTATATTGCAATGTTTATTGTTGGAAGTATAGCATTTGCAATAGCTTGGAACTTAGTTGGAGAAATTGGTGCTAGAGGTGAATTAGGATCAATACTTCACTGGATAATAAGATTTATTGCTTTTATTATTATATGGTTTATATTCTCTATACTAATAAGTATTATACTTTTTATCAAAAGACACTGGCTTATATTGTTAATATGTGTTGTATTTTTAGCAATTATGTTTATACTTAATATTTATGCTAAAAGACATCCTAACTCATTTTTAAATAAAAAGATATTTTAATAATTTGTTATAGATGCTTATAAATTAAGGTCAAAACCACATTTTTAAAATTAAAAATGTTTTGAATTTAGGTAAAAAAAATAGTTGACAAGAAAAAAGATGAAAATGTTGATAACATTTTCATCTTTTTTTATTAAAAATAAGGAAAATACTCCAATTGTTTAGTATAATATAGTTGTAAAAAAATAAACATCATAGTAAACAAAATATACGGAGGTGTTTTCCTATGAATAATTTTACAATGAATACCTATGAAATTAAAAGAGAAATTTTCAATTTTTCAAAAAAATGTCAAATGGACTTAATAAAAGTACTTCAAAATTTGTATTAGACATGGAGTATGGTTTAGCTAAATGTGGAAGCTGCTTGATATCTGAAATAGCTAGAGCCCTTGGTGAAGATATAAAACTTGGTTATACAATAGAAAGATTATGTGATAATTTAGTTAATTTATATCCTGAAGAAAAAGAACAAATATGGAAAAATTATTTAAATGAAGTAAAAAGAAATATAGATATGGAAAATGCCATAGTATTATTTGATGATAGTGATATAAATAAAGAATATAGTAAAAAGTTAGAAGATTTGGACCGAGTTATAGATGGGTCAAGTCCAGATAAAAAAATAGTAAATGGATATCATGTATGTGAAGCAACAGTATTAACAAAAAATGAAAAACAACCAATGAGTATATATAGCAAGATATATTCATGTAAGAGCGATAATTTTATAAGTAAGAATAATTATACATTAGAAAGTATAACAGCAGCTGAAGAAATAGTTGGAGAAGATTTTATAGGTGTATTTGATCGAGGATATGATGATCAAAAAATATTTGATTATATGAGTAAAAAAAATCATAAATTTGTAATAAGATTAGAAGATGGAAGGAATCTTTTATTTAAGGGGAAAAAGAGAAGTGTCGGAGAAGTAAGTAAGACAAGGAAAGGCAAAATAGCAATGAAATTGTTATTTGATAATAATGAAGAAGTAGAAGTAATGTTAAGTAATACGAAGGCAGTTTTACCTTATAATAAAAAAGAATATAATTTAGTAATAGTGTATGGATTAAGTGAAGAGAAGCCAATGAAGATATTAACAAATATAGAAATTAAAGGAAAAGAAGATGTAATAAAAATAGTTAGATTGTATATGTCAAGATGGAAAATAGAAGAACACTTTAGAGGAAAAAAACAAGAATATGATTTTGAAAATATGCGAGTAAGAACGTTAGAAAGTATGAATAATTTAAATATGTTATTAACGATACATTTAGGACATATAGCAATAATAGCAGATAAAATCAATAAGAATTTATTAACAATAAAAATAATATATGCATCAAAATCATTAAAAGATAAAACAGTTGTTTGGTTAAGTCAAATAGCAAGAGGAATAAAGAATATGTTAGCATATGCCCATGAAGGAATCAAAGAGTGGGAAGATATAACTGTTAAAGTCCATGAAAAACAACTACAACTACAGTTGTAAGTCATTGCTCATTATTAATCGTATTGTAAAAAAACATTTAAGGATGTTTAAATTTTTGTGTGTCCAAAAAACATTAAATTTAAAAATTTTATTAAAAAATTCATAATATTTTATAAGAGATTAGATTTTTTAAAAAATAATCATAAAAAACCTAAACTCAAAAAAAATGTCCGTTGACTGTCCGCCCAAAATGTGCTATTATGGTAATATAGAAAAGTTATAAATGAGTGTTTGAAAGGGAAGCAAAAACTTCTCTTTTTTCATGTGATTTTTCTATAATTAAAAGAGAAAGTA
>CANQXV010000066.1 GCA_947627895.1 uncultured Bacilli bacterium | reverse complement strand
AGCAGTTTGGGCTCCCATCAAGGAATCATAACTAAAAACTAATTGTTTACGATAATGACTTTGTAAACAAAGATAACGATAACTTAAAGGATTATAACCTTTTTCTTTTAAAACGGAAACTGTTAAAATGGCGCCATTACTTTTACTCATTTTTCCTGTTTCATCATTTAAGTGTTCATTATGAAACCAATACTTACACCAAGGATGTCCAAGATATGCTTCACTTTGGGCAATTTCATTCGTGTGATGGGGAAAAATATTATCGACTCCACCACCATGGATATCAAGATATTCACCTAAATATTTGATGGAAATACCTGTACATTCAATATGCCAACCGGGATAACCTAAACCCCAAGGACTTTCCCATTTTAAATCTTGGTCTTCAAATTTCGACTTCGTAAACCATAGCACAAAATCATTTTGATTTCTTTTAGCTTGGTCTTCTTCAACCCCATCTCTTACACCTACCACCATGGCATCAGCTTGATGATTAGTAAGTTTATAATAATCTTTTAGTTTCGTCGTATCAAAATAAACATTGCCTCCGGATATATAAGCATAACCACTTTCCAATAACTTTTCAATAATCGTAATATAAAATTCAATATTATCGGTGGCTGGACTAATAATATCAGGCATTCTTAAATTTAACATTTTATAATCGTTGAAAAAAGCATCCGTATAAAATTTGGCAATATCCATGACTGTTTTATGCTCTTTTTTAGCACTTTCAACCATTTTATCATCGCCGGAATCCGAATCGCTAGTTAAATGTCCCACATCAGTAATATTCATGGCTCTTTTAACATTATAACCTAAATATCTTAAACTGCGATCTAAGATATCATGGCCAATATAAGTCCGCATATTACCAATATGAGCATAATGGTATACCGTAGGCCCACAGGTATAGAAAGTTACGTTTTTTTCCTTCCAAGGAACAAATTCTTCAATTTTTCGAGTTAAAGTATTATATAACTTCATTTTTTATCCTCTTCTTCCTCTTTAAGTAATTTAAATGATGCCTTAGTATCATCAATACCATTTGTTAATTTTAAAGCATACTTTGTTTTATTAATATCAACCTCTTTATTTTCTAAAGTACTTAAAGTAACATAATTAATTCGCATATCATTTACTACTAATAATTTATATTCAATTTGTCCTTCTCTATCACCATTTTCATTTATTTCACTATGGTCATTTATTTTTAATAATTTAACGTACGCTTCGTCTTCAATTTTCGCATAATCTAACAAACTTAAAGTAAATTCTTCGTTAAATTGGACATAAAAATGTTCACAATCAAAGAAAAATTTATATATAACAAAGATTAAAGCGGCAAAAATTACTACTGAAAGTAACTTACTTATTAATTTCATTATTTAACCTTTCCATAACATTATCTTTGCCTGTTAGATAAATAGTATCAGCAAGTTCTGGACCATGCATAATACCAGTTGTAACAATCCTAATTGGCATAAATAATAATTTGCCTTTAACTCCAACTTTTTCTTTAACATTATTAATAGCCAAACTAATATCTTCAACTGTCCAATTAATATTAGTAATTTCATCACGAAAAGTTTTAATAACACTTGGAATAACTTCATCACTTGCTAAAAACTCTCTACATTCGGCATTTATTTCATAATTATCACTTAAGAAATCTTTAACTAAATCATTTATTTCTTTACCATAATTTAAAGCATTTTTATAAATTAATAATAAATGATCTAACCATTTTTCATCTTTATCAGTGGGTGTTTCAAAATATCTTTTAACCCAAGTTAAATAATTGCTATCTTCCATTTCTTTAATATATTGATGATTAAACCATTGTAATTTTTTAACATCATATTGACTTGATGATTTGCTAATTCTCTTTTCATCAAATTTTTGTATTAATTCATCTATTGTAAATACTTCTTTATTATCGGCAGGAGACCAACCTAAAAGTGATAAGTAGTTTACGATAGCCTCCGGTAAATATCCTTCTTCATAAAGATCCATGAATGAAGCATCGCCATTTCGTTTCGATAATTTATTACCATCTTCACCTAACACCATAGCTACATGAATATAAGTTGGTTTTTCCCATTCAAAAGCTTCATACAATAAATTATATTTCGCAGTTTGATCAAGATATTCCTTTCCTCTTATAACATGAGTTATAGCCATTAAATGATCATCAATAACATTAGCAAAGTTATAAGTTGGAAAACCATCGCTTTTAAGTAGAATTTGGTCATCCAAAATGCTATTATCTATTTTAATATCACCATAAATGACATCTTTAACAACAGTAAATCCAGTTTTAGGCATCTTTTGTCTAATAACATAAGGAACCCCATTTTTTAAATTTTCTTCTATTTTTTCATGCGATAACTTACTACAGCGACCATCATAAACAAAAGGTTTGTTTCTTAAAGATGCTTTCTTCCGCATTTCTTCTAGTTCTTCTTCGGTACAAAAACAATAATATGCTTTACCTTTTTCTACTAATTCTAAAGCATACTTTTTATATAAGTCTAATCTTTCACTTTGAATATAAGGCCCATATTTACCCGGATTAAGTGGTCCCTCATCAATTTTAAAACCACATAATTCCAAAGTTTTATAAATAAATTCAATAGCTCCTTCTACTTTACGGGCTTGATCTGTATCCTCAATTCTTAAAATAAAATCGCCATTATCTTTTTTCGCAAGCACATATTCAAATATTGCGGTTCTTAAATTTCCAATATGCATAAATCCTGTTGGACTTGGAGCAAATCTTGTTCTCATAAATATCACTTCCACCTTAATTTTAGCATAGATTTGAAGATTATTAAACAAGAAAAAAATAAGTCTAAACTGTTTTCAGTCTAGACTTAAATGATATGGATTAGAAATAGTTCCTTCGCCATTAGAAAGCGTAGTTATTGATTTTAAGTAAAATACCGGGTAAACATAATTAAAATTCACTACACTATTTCCATTCACACCGCCGAGATTATAAACATTAAATACAAGTTCACTATTCATAAGCCTAGTTATAGTCCAAGTAATCGTTTTGAATAACCAATTATTATTTTTAACTTCATTAGATAAATATCCTTCTCCTTCAACATCATCTAAATCTTGATTCCAAGCGTCTGAATATGCCGAATAAGCATAATCACTAATATATATTAAACCTATTTTAGTAATGGCATTTTCATCCATTCCATCATAAGGATATGTTACATCTTCTTTTGTACAAACATTATTTAAACACCCACTGCTACCAACTGTTAATCTATTTTTTCCTACTTCATTATCTAATATTGTTTTTGCAGTTGCGGTTGTACTAGGTACTCCTCCAGTTATCCAAATATGATTTGCAATATATTTTTCTAACCCATCAACTTTTGCAATTAAATAATTATAATAGTAGCTATTTAAATTTGTTTTATTTAAGTTACTATCACGCCAATTATTGGTATTTTCACTTTCGTAACTATTTCCTTTACTTAAGTTCCAACCATATGCTATATCATCAGCATATAATTTTGCCCCATTATTACCCAATTCAGTAGTTGTCGCGTAAACATATTTGACTAATTTTATTTCATAATCATTTGTTGTTTCATTTTTAAAAATTCCTATTATCCGATATAAGTCATTCTCAGAGTCACAAGAACCATCGTTAGTGTTGCCATCTAAACAAACATAATTATTAACAATATCATTTGCGCCTGTATATCTATACGAATTATCATCTGCTACTAAATTATAATTTGTAAATCCTTTTTCTGTTGCATCTGCTAAATTATGATAAATTATACTACTATCTAATTCATAATTTTCTTTTATACAATTTGCAAATTCTTTTCCTTTACATACCTCTCCGATTGTTTTTTTATTTGTTGTAACATTTTTGGGAATATACTCTGCTGAATAATTGTTTTGGATATCTTTTACTTTTACTAATATTGTATATTCTGTTAATTCTTCTAAATTATTAAATGTATGCGTCGTACTTCTTGTTGTTTCTTTTATTGGTTCTTCACTTCCCGCTGTTTTTTTAATTGCATATTCGTATTCTATTATATCAAAACTTCCTCGTTCTGTTGTTACACTTATTGATATACTATTATATGTCTTATTTGTTATTTGAACACTCGTTATACTTGGCAGCTTTATATCTGTAGATATTAATTCTGTTCCATATAGTTCTGATTCAAATCCTTCACTATCTACTACATAACTATATACAATATAGTTGGTATTATCTTCTAATTCATTAAATACATGATGGTTTGTTTCTTCTGTTTCCCATACCTTTATTTCTTCTTTACTCTTTTCACTTAACGCTGCCTTTTCTACTTTGCCTTTTTCTTCAATCGCAAAATAATATGTTTTTATTTCATTTGTTCCTTGGGTTATATTTAATGTGGCATCTATACTACCTGTTGTTGTTTTGGATGTTATAGTATTAATATGTGGTAATGTATATACATCTTTTTCTGTTCCCGTTGTTATTACTACTCTTCCTGTTATTTCTTTATCAGTATTATCATTTTGATCTTCTTTTAAATTTACTAATGTTACCTTTATTTGCCAGGTTTGTTCTTTTTTTCCTCCTTCTTCAGCTTTGGCTTCAATTGTATATCCTTGAGCTATCGCAAAAGCTTTAGTTTTTCCGGTTATATCAAATCCACTTACATCATTAGGATTACTACTATCTGCTGTATGATACTTTAACCCTGGTACCCCACTTGTTATTTCATTTCCATTGGGATCTATTATTGTTAAAATAAGTTCGGGCTTACTATCATCTGTAGTATATTTTAAGTTATTATTATCCATGACAAAAAAGACATTATATGTAGCTATGGCATTATTAGTTGTATCATTAGCTTTTAATGTTGCTGTTGCTTTTACTCCATCTCCTAAAGAGGTATTAGATGAACCAAAATTCTTTTGATTGGCATTTATAATTATATCTGTTTTTTCATTTTCTTCATCTAAGACATTAGTTTCCTTATTTGGGTCTACATTTCTATTTATATCACTCATACTAAATGTTAGATTATCAGTTGTTCCGGTTGAAACATCGGCATTTATTTCTTTTCCTGTTCCTATTTGGGCTTGGAAGAAAGCATATGTTGCTCCAACTATAGCTAATAATAAAACTAGAACTCCTACTATTAAAAATACTAAATTTCTTTTTCTGCTTTGGTCTTCATTCATTTTTACTACCTCTTCTTATTTAGTTTGGGAAAAAATAATCAATTTTATTCTTATAGACATTATACATCTATGAAGATGTTATAACAATATTTTGAAAATTTACTTTACACCCTGTATTCTCCCTAATTAATCGAGTAGAAGCACAGGTTACCCCATGCAACCCTCACAAATCCGTACGTGCAGCTTTCCCGCATACGGCTTTTC
>CANQXV010000065.1 GCA_947627895.1 uncultured Bacilli bacterium | reverse complement strand
GTGAAGGCGAATAGCTTTACCACCTACTAAAACTGGTTCAAAGGCTTGAATACCAAGTCTATGTAGAGTTGGTGCCCGGTTTAATAAAACTGGGTATTCAGTGATAACATCTTCAACGATATCCCATACGGATTCGTCTCTCGCTTCAATTAATTTTTTAGCACCCTTGATATTATGGGCAAGACCACGTTCCACAATACCATTTATAACATGTGGTTTAAATAATTCAATTGCCATTTCTTTTGGTAAACCACATTGATACATTTTTAGATTTGGTCCAACAACGATAACGCTACGTCCTGAGTAATCTACCCGTTTACCAAGTAAGTTTTGACGGAAACGACCTTGTTTACCTTTTAACATACTAGATAAACTCTTTAAAGGTCTATTACTTGCAGCCGTAATACTTCTACCACGACGACCATTATCAAATAATGAGTCAACGGCTTCTTGAAGCATTCTCTTTTCATTTTGAACAATGATTGTTGGGGCTCCTAATTCTAATAATTTTTTAAGACGATTATTCCGGTTAATAATCCGGCGATATAAATCGTTTAAATCACTAGTTGCAAACCGGCCCCCATCAAGTTGAATCATTGGTCTTAATTCTGGAGGAATAACAGGAAGAACATCTAAAACCATCCATTCTGGTTTATTTCCTGATTCATCAAAAGCCACTAGACAATCTAATCTCTTAACTAATCTAATTCTCTTTTGACCAGTTGTATTTTCTAATTCTTTTCTTAAATCTTCAATTTCTTTCTTAATATCGATATCTTTTAATAATTCTTTGATAGCTTCAGCACCCATGCCGACTTTAAAAGAATTACCATATTTTTCATAATATGCCCGATATTCTTTATCAGATAAAGTTTGTTTCTTTTCCAAAGGAGCATTTCCTGGGTCAATTACGACATAACTTACGAAATATAAAACTTCTTCTAAATCTCGTGGTGACATATCTAAAACTAGTCCCATTTTAGAAGGAACACCTTTAAAGAACCAAATATGGCTACAAGGAGCGGCTAGTTCAATATGACCCATTCTTTCCCGACGGACTTTGGAACGAGTGACTTCAACTCCACATCTATCACAAACGATATTTTTATATCTTAACCGTTTATATTTACCACAGCTACATTCAAAGTCTTTGGTAGGCCCAAAGATTTTTTCGCAGAATAAACCATCGCGTTCGGGTTTAAGGGTCCGATAATTAATAGTTTCTGGTTTCTTTACTTCCCCATAAGACCACGAACGAATCTTTTCTGGTGAGGCAATACTAATTTTTATACCTTTAAATTTACTAACATCTATCATTTTCTTCACCTACTCCCCATCTTCCAAGTCGACATCTTCGATGTCTCCTGGAAATTCTAAATCATCTAAACTTGGTTCTTCATCTAATTCATCATCAATTTCTTCTTCATAAGCTGGTTCTTCAACATTTTCTTCCGGACTATTAACCTCAATTTCATCTATTCTAAAGGCATCAGTATCGTCTTCATCTTCTTCAATGTCTTTAAATTCAAGAACCTCATCATCATTGTTAACAACTTGAACATCTAAACCTAAAGCTTGGAATTCTTTAACTAATACTCGGAAAGATTCTGGAACACCAGCTTGATTTATGACTTTACCTTTAACTAAGGATTCATAAACTTTAACCCGACCCGTTATATCATCGGCTTTAACCGTTAAAATTTCTTGTAAGATATGAGCCGCACCATAAGCATATAGAGCCCAAACTTCCATTTCTCCAAATCTTTGACCACCAAATTGGGCTTTACCACCAAGAGGTTGTTGCGTAACTAATGAGTAAGGTCCAGTTGCTCTCGCATGTAATTTATCATCAACCATGTGGTGTAATTTAACCATGTACATTACCCCAACATTAATGCGGTGATCAAATGGTTCACCGGTACGACCATCATGTAAAACAACTTTACCATCAGGTTCCATACCTGCTTCTTTCATTTCTTCAGAAATATCATCCCAAGTAGCACTATCGAATACTGGAGTCGCATAATGAACACCTAATTTTTTACCAGCCATACCTAAGTGTAATTCTAAGATTTGACCAATGTTCATCCGTGATGGCACCCCTAAAGGGTTAAGCATGACATCAACAGGCCGACCATCTGGTAAATATGGCATATCTTCTTCTGGTAAGATTAGGGAAATAACCCCTTTGTTACCATGCCGACCAGACATTTTATCTCCGACTTGAATTTTTCGCTTTTGAATAATATATACTCTTATTACTTTAGATACCCCGGCCGCTAGTTCATCAGAGTTTTCTTTCGTATAAACTTTAACATCGTGAACAATACCACCAGCCCCATGTTCTACTCTTAGAGACGTATCTCTTACTTCTCTAGTTTTTTCACCAAAGATTGCATGTAATAATTTTTCTTCACTCGTAAGTTCTTGAACACCTTTTGGTGTAACTTTACCAACTAAGATATCGCCTTCTTTAACTTCGGTACCAATTCTAACAATACCATCAGCATCTAAGTTTTTCCGAGCTTCTTCCCCAACGTTTGGAATATCTCTTGTAATTTCTTCAGGACCTAATTTAGTATCCCGACAATCGATATCATAGTGAGATATATGTAGTGATGTATAAACATCATCTTTAACTAATCTTTCATTTAAGATAACGGCATCTTCGTAGTTATAACCTTCGAATGTCATGAAGGCAACCGTCATATTTTTACCTAAAGCAAGTTCGCCTTGATCAGTTGATGGACCATCAGCAATAACTTGACCGCGATGCACTTTATCACCGGCTTTAACTAAAGGATGGTGATTAATACAACTTGCGGCATTACTTCTTTCGAAATTAGCTAAATGATAAGTATCTTTACCCTTAGCAACTTTAACAATAATTTGTAAACTATCAGCATATTCAACTACTCCATCAGCCTTACAAACGATAGTTGAACCTGAGTCACGAGCCGCGATATATTCTACCCCAGTACCAACAATTGGCGCTTCCGCTTGTAGTAGAGGTACGGCTTGCCGTTGCATGTTGGCACCCATAAGAGTCCGGTTAGCATCGTCAAATTCCAAGAATGGAATACAACTTGTCGTAATTGCAACAACTTGACTTGGCGCAACATCGACAAAGTTAACTTTGTCGCGACCAATATATACGGTATCGCCATTTAAACGAACAATAACTTCATCTTCGACGATTCTGTTATTATTATCAAGCTTAATTGTTGCTTGCGAAATATAATAATCTTGTTCTTCATCCGCGGTTAAGTAAACGATTTCATCTGTAACAACACCATCTTTTACTTTACGATATGGAGTCATTATAAAACCATATTCATTAACTTTAGCATAACCTGCAAGAGATGTGATAAGACCGATATTTTGACCTTCTGGTGATTCGATAGGACAAATCCGACCATAATGGGAAGCATTAACATCCCGTACTTCCATACCTGCTCTATCTCTAGATAAACCACCTGGTCCTAAAGATGATAACCGTCTTTTATCTGTTAATTCGGCAATTGGGTTAATTTGGTCCATGAATTTAGATAATTGGCTGGAACCAAAGAATTCTTTTAAAGCCGCCGTAACTGGTCTTATATTAATTAAAGTTTTTGGAGTTACAGTTTCTAATTCTTGAGTCGTCATTCTTTCCCGAATAACTCTTTCCATCCGACCCATACCAGTTCTAAATTGATTTTGAATAAGTTCGCCAACTTGTCTAACCCTTCGGTTTGCTAAGTTATCGATTTCATCATCATTACCAATATTATAATGTAAGTTAATATAATATGATAAAGAAGCATAAACATCAGGAATTGTTAGGCGCCGAACATCAACTGAAGTATCAACCCCAATAATATTGATGGTTTTCTTTTCATCAGTTGGATCAACTACTTTAACAACTTGAATCTTTTTATAATCATCTAATTCTTCATTAGTTAAGGCATCTACTAAATTTAGACCAGCACTAAAATGCGGACGTAAGTCTTCTAGTATTTCTTTCGTAATTAAAGTACCCGCTGGATATAAAGTTTTTTTGTCTTCTATAATAGGTTCCGCTAGAGTGCAACCTAAAAGACGATCAATTACATTTAATTTTTTATTAAATTTATAACGACCAACTTTAGCTAAGTCATAACGGAAACGATCAAAGAAACGCGTAATTAATTGATTCTTCGCAGAATCTAGAGTTGCTGGTTCCCCTGGTCTTAATTTTTCATATATTTCAATTAATGCTTCATCCGTATTTTTCGTACTATCTTTTTCTAAAGTATTAGTAACATATTCATTATCCCCAAATAAAGCAATAATATCTTCATCATTTGATAAACCTAAAGCCCGAAGTAAAGTGGTAACGGTAACTTTTCTGGTTCTATCAATTCTGACATACAAAATACCTCTGGCATCAGTTTCATATTCAAGCCAAGTTCCTTTGTTAGGAATTATTTCACCACTAATAATATGCCGTCCGTTTTTATCTATTTCTCTTTTGAAATAAACACTTGGACTTCTAACTAATTGGGATACAATTACTCTTTCAGCCCCATTAATAATAAATGTACCAGCATCAGTCATTAAAGGCATATCACCTAAGAAAATAGTTTGTTCCTTTACTTCCCCAGTTTCATGAATGTAAAGTCTAGCTTCAACCTTTAAAGGTGCTGCATAGTTAACCATTCTTTCTTTAGCTTCCTTGACTGAATATCTTGGTTCTTCAAAATAATAATCACCAAATTCTAAGGAAATATTTCCTGTAAAGCTTTCGACAGGAAATAAATCTTCAAAAATTTCTTTGATGCCTTCATCTAAGAATTTTTGATAGCTTTTCTTTTGAATTTCAAGTAAATCATTTAATTCTAAAACATTCTTTGTTTTTGAAAAACTTCTTCTCTTCCGATAGTCTCCAAAATTAGTTAATTTATAAGCCATCTTATCACCCCATCCACATTTTTTAAGACTTATTTGCCCATTTATTTATAAACAGGCCACCAATTTATGATTGTAAAGCCAAAATAAGCTTTTGTCAATAAATTTTCTTCCTTTTTATACCAAAAAAAGTTTTTTTCGTTACCTTTTGAAAAAAACTATTATTTAAACCTTCTTATTTAATGGAAATTAAATTGTTTCAAAGGACCTGTCCCCTTTACTCGATACTTTTTTAGTATAACAAATATTTATTTCAACTGTCAAGATTAAATTAGGCAACTTTAATTTTATATAATACATAGTGACCCCGGTTATTATGTATTTTTAAATGATAAGTAGTATAATAATGGCCCAGAAAGGAGGTGAAAATATGTGGACAAGTTATCAAGAAATGTATATGAATATTGATAATGAGAAAATGCTAATCGATAAAAGATTAGAAATGGTAAGGTTTGCAAATGAAACAGGAATAAAAAAGACGGCAAAAAGATATTCTTGTAGTAAAAACACCATAAAGAAATGGTGTAGAAGATATGCGTTATATGGATTAAAAGGATTAAAAGATGAA
>CANQXV010000064.1 GCA_947627895.1 uncultured Bacilli bacterium | reverse complement strand
CAAGATACATAGTTAAATCCTAGACTATGGCAGAAAGCAATACTTGATGGATCTCCACCATGTTCACCACAGATACCTAAAGAAATATTTTTATTAACTTCCCGAGCCTTAGTTGCAGCAATTCGCATAAGTTCGCCTACCCCATTTTGGTCAATACGACTAAATGGATCAGATTCAAATATTTTCTTTTCATAATAAGAACCTAAGAATTTACCAGCATCATCACGGCTAAAGCCATAAGTCATTTGGGTTAAATCGTTAGTTCCAAAACTGAAGAATTCGGCTTCTTTAGCGATTTGGTCCGCTAAAATAGCAGCCCGAGGAATTTCAATCATTGTTCCTACTTGATATTTAATATCTAAGCCAGATTCTTTAATTAAGGCATCAGCTACTTCAACAACAATATTTTTAACATATTTAAGTTCGTTAACATCCCCAACTAAAGGAATCATTATTTCAGGTTCGACTTTTATTCCTTTTTTATAAACATTAATGGCTGCTTCAATAACGGCTCTGGTTTGCATTTTAGCAATTTCGGGGTAAGTTACGGCTAAACGACAACCTCTATGCCCCATCATTGGGTTAAATTCTTTTAAGGAAGCAATTACTTCTTTTAACGCATCAACACTCTTGCCTAAATCTTTAGCAAGTTCCGTAATTTCTTCATCAGTTTTAGGTAAGAATTCATGTAGCGGTGGATCCAAATATCTAATAATAACTGGGTATGGCGCCATCGCTTCAAATAAACCTTCAAAATCTTCTCTTTGGTAAGGTAAAATCAAGTCAAGGGCTTTTTCTCTTTCTTCCACGGTTGTTGCACAAATCATCTTCCGGAAATTAAAGATTCTACTCTTTTCAAAGAACATGTGTTCCGTTCTGCATAAACCAATACCTTCCGCCCCAAACTTTTTAGCTTGCATCGCGTCTTTTGGAGTATCGGCATTAGTTCTAATACCAATTTTTCTTGCATTATCTGCCCAAGTCATAAAGGTTTCAAAATCACCACTAATTGATGCATCTTCCTTGGCAATCTTACCTTCATAAACTTTACCAGTAGAGCCATCAATTGATATAAAATCACCTTCATGTAAAACTAAGCCATCTTTAGTTCTTAAAGTTTTTTCTTCTTCATTTAAAACGAATTCTCCAACCCCAGATACACAGCAAATACCCATACCGCGGGCAACAACAGCCGCATGGCTAGTCATACCTCCACGAATAGTTAAAACCCCTTCACTAGAGTTCATACCTTCGATATCTTCAGGAGAAGTTTCAAGTCTAACTAGTATAGCTTCTTCGCCGCGTTTTTTGGCTTCAATAACACTTTTAGAATCAAAATAGATTTTTCCCGAACCAGCTCCAGGCGATGCAGCAAGTCCAAAACCAATTTCTTTTTTCGTTTTTAACTCTTTATCATTAAATGTTGGGTGTAATAAGGCATCTAATTGCTTTGGATCAACCATACAAACGGCTTCTTCTTTGGAAATTCTTCCTTCATTTACTAAATCAACTGCAATTTTTACAGCCGCCGTCGCCGTTCTTTTACCATTCCGAGTTTGTAAAATAAATAGTTTACCATTTTCAATTGTAAATTCCATATCTTGCATATCATTGTAATGGTTTTCTAGAATTTCCGCGGTTCTCACAAATTCATCATAAACTTTGGGCATAACTTCTTTTAAAGTTGCAATTTCAGCGGGGGTTCTAACACCAGCTACAACATCTTCACCTTGGGCATTAATTAGGTATTCGCCAAAGATTTTCTTTTCCCCAGTCGCTGGATTTCTCGTAAATGCTACTCCGGTACCACTTTGATCGTTGGTATTACCATAAACCATTTCTTGAACATTAACCGCTGTTCCCCAAGAACCAGGAATATCATTTAATCTTCTATAATATATAGCTCTTTCATTATTCCAACTACGAAATACCGCTTTAACGGCTTCAATCAATTGTTCAAATGGGTCACTTGGAAAATCTTCTCCCGCATTTCTTTTATATTCTTCTTTAAACTTTTCAGTTAAATAAACCATATCATCAGCATCAAGTTCAATATCTAACTTAATACCTTTTTTTTCTTTAACTTCATCAATTATTTCTTCAAATTTTTTCTTCGAGTATCCTTTTACTACATCACTAAACATTTGAATAAAACGTCTGTAAGAGTCATAAACAAATCTTTTATTGCCACTTCTTTCGGCAAAATTTTGGGCAATTTCATCATTAAGACCTAAGTTTAAAATAGTATCCATCATTCCTGGCATACTAACCCGGGCCCCACTTCGAACACTAACAAGTAATGGATTTTCTAGTGAACCAAATTTTTTACCAGTTATTTTTTCTAATTCGGTAATTTTTTGTTTTATTTCAGCAACAATAGCATCCGAAATAGTTTCATTATCTTGATAGTATTTATTACAAGCATCACTTGTAACTGTAAATCCTTGAGGTACTGGTAAACCAATATTAGTCATTTCGGCTAAGTTGGCACCTTTGCCCCCAAGTAAGTCTTTCATATCTTTGTTTCCTTCTGAAAACATATAAACATATTTTTCCATTATAACCTCCATGTACTATTTTAACATAATAAAAAAAAGTGAACAACTTTCACTTTTAAAATTTTAAAAAAATTTGACACTATTCTTTATATTTAGCATAAACATTGCCATTTTCAAGCCAGACATAGACCGTATGATTATTAACAACTTCTTTTGTTTCATCATTAATCATGACTTCTTTATTACCTTCTCGATCCCTTGTTGAAATATAATTTCTTTGCAATAAGTAATCTACGGATACTTCAATACAATATAATGATTCTGTTGGTGTTTCCGTCATAAAATCGCATTTTTCCTGGCCTTCTTTTTTCATGCGATAGTTGTTATCTTCACCATATCGTACGGCCCCATTTTCAATAGTAGTTATTTTATTATTCCAAATATTTCTTCTAATTAAATTAGTTACCGCGGTCACACTATAAGATGCTAAAACTGTCACTACAGCCAAAATCGTAATAACCCCTAAAAGTTCGACTAATGTAAACCCATTATTCTTCATCTTGCACCTACTTTAATAATAATTTTAAAGCTTCTTTAACTTGATTTTCTAGAGTTTCACTAGGATTTACTAATGGTACTACTTTTTTAATTTCACTTAATTTATAACCAAGACTTTCTAGCACACTCATTAATTCTTCAACAGAATTATTATCTTCTTCCACTGGTCCTTCCAAATTAATTTTATTTTTCAAATCTAAGATTATTTGTCGGGCTAATTTTTCCCCAATTTTAGGAAATTTCGTTAAATATAAAATATTTTCGCGGTTAATGGCATCAACTATACCCCCAATAGAACCGGTTGCAATAATTGGTAAAGCCAGTTTTGGTCCTAAACCTTTTACCGATATTAACTTTAAAAATAGCTCATATTCTTCCTTAATTTTAAAACCAAATAATGTATGTTCATCTTCACTTATTTTGTTATAAACATATACTTTATATTCTTGATTAATTTCATAACTAAAAGGATTAGGTACAAATATTTTATAACCAACACCTTGGCATTCAATGGTAATATTATTACTTTCAATTTCCGTAACGATACCTTTAAAATATGAATACATAAAAACCTCCTACTTAACTTTAGCTGCTAAACTAGCGGTAAAAGCTTTATTCATTGTATCAGAGTCGGTAACAGTTTCATCTATCCATAAATACAATTTATAATTTTTTTCTTCGTTTTTGGTAACTGTTCCTGTATATATTTTATATATTGTTTTAGGTGTACCAACTGCTGCTTGTAATTGTTCCATTTCTTCAGCAGCAAAATCTGTATCGGTTTTTAAAGTTTCTTTTATAACATCATTTGCTAGTAGTTCTTCTTTACCATCTTCTCGAAGAGCATAATGAATATTTGTATCGTCTAAAGCTTCCAACCCGTTTTCCGTATTTTCTAAAGAAACTAAATAAAGACTAAATTCATTACTATCATCACAAGTAGAAGTTATCGTAAACTCATATGGTGTAGTTTGTAATCCTAGTAAATCATCCATGGGAAAACTATTTTTAAGAGAAATAGGATCTTTATTAACATCGCTAAATTTTAATTGGGCACATGTCTTAACTGATACCCCACCTGTTGCTTCCCCTTCTAAAATACCAGGACCTAAAAAAGAATAGGCAGCTTGGATTCCTATAACTAATAAAATCAATATGCCAATAATAGTTAATAATATATATCTTGTCTTATCTTTCATTCTTACCACCCATATACTAAAATAATATCATTTTATTTTCGTTTTTTCAATTAATATTACCTAATTCTTTATTTTTTATATCTTTTCATCATATTATTTAGTGGTGATAAAATGTATTTGATACTAAATAACCAAAAAATTTTGATTAAAATAGCTAATACATGGTATAAGAAAATTAAAGGATTAAGTTTCAAAAAAAATATTAATTATGGTTTATATATCCCCAATTGTATTAGTATTCATACCCTTTATATGCAAGATAATATTGATATTTTATTTTTAAATGATCATAATGTTATTTTATATATTTATCAGAATATTCCAAGAGGCAAAATTGTCATGGTTGATGAGGATATGAAAAAAACTAGTGTTCTAGAATTACCTAAAAACACTAGTAAAAATTTAAGAATTGGTGATGTTTTAACCTTTGAATTCGAAGACATAGTCTAAAATAGCTACCTCATCACCAACTTTAGCGCCCATTTTCTCAAGTTCCTCATCAACACCCATTCCTTTAAGTTTCCGAGCAAAGCGTAAGACTGCTTCATCTTCATTAAAGCGGGTCATTTTAAATAGTTTTTCTACTATTTCGCCACTTACTACCCAAACATTACCATCTTTGGTAATTGTAAAGGGTTTATCTTCTTTATAATTATATATTTTTTCATCAGTATCAGGATATAAATCTTCTAAAGCAATATCATCCAATAAATCCGCTAGCATCACAATTAAAGCATCAATGCCTGAATTTTCCAAAGCACTAATCGGAATAATTATTTTATTCGGATATTTTTTCTTGAAATTTTTTAAGTTAGCTTCGGCCACCGGTAAATCCATTTTACTTGCAATAATTACCTCCTGTTTTTTAGCTAAGGCTGCATCATATTTTTCAATCTCTGTTCTAATTACCTCATAGTCTTCTTGAGGATTACGACCTTCGGATGCTCCCATATCAATAACATGGGCTAAAATTCTCGTTCTTTTCGCATGTTTTAAAAATTTAGTTCCAAGACCTACACCTTCACTAGCCCCTTCAATTAAACCAGGTAAATCGGCCATCACAAAGGAACGATAATCGGATAGACGAACCAATCCTAAATTAGGAGAAAGGGTTGTAAAATGATAAGCCGCGATCTTTGGTTTAGATGCCGAAATAAGCGATAAAAGCGTACTTTTTCCGACACTAGGCATACCAATTAAACCAACATCCGCTAAAACTTTTAATTCTAACTTAATCGTTTTTTCTTCGCCCGGTTCCCCTTTTTCACTGAACTTAGGGGCCGGATTATCATGAGTCGCAAACGCTTTATTACCGCGACCTCCTCGGCCACCATGCGCAACAATAAATTCTTCACCATCCTTAATTAAATCAGCTAAAATATTATTACTTTCAGTATCAATTATAGTTGTTCCCGCGGGAACTTTAACTACAACATCTTCAGCATTGGCGCCATATTTATTGGCACCCTT
>CANQXV010000063.1 GCA_947627895.1 uncultured Bacilli bacterium | reverse complement strand
TACAACTTAAACACAAAATTTAAAAAATACATAGAAGAAAAACTAGGAGTAACGGATGATAATAGTCCAATAGCAGAACATGAATGGATAACAGCAGGAAATACATGGTCAAATATAGCAAACAATCAAACAGTAGTAGATGCATATAAAAATGAGATAACAAGTTATGATAGAACAGGTGGAGGAAGTAATCCAGGAAATGCTCAAGAAACAGACGATAAAACAACAGCAAAGATAGGATTAATGTATGTAAGTGACTATGGATATGCAGCATACCCAGAAGCATGGACAACAAAATTATATGATAGTAGTAGTAGGCAAGATTATAGATTAGAAAAAGTAAAAACTAATAATTGGATGTATATGGGATTATCAGAATGGACAACTACGCGTCAAGCCGACCATTCGAGCAATGCGTTCGGTGTCAGCTTCACTGGGTATGTGGATAACTACACTGTGGGCAGCACCGTCCTTGCCGTACGCCCGTCCTTCTATCTGAAGTCCAGCACTGAAATTGCCTCAGGAAAAGGGACAAAGGAAAGTCCATATCGCATTACTTGGGAAGGACAAGCTTAAGGGAAAGAATAAGTCACAAAGTGTTGAATATAAGACAAAAAACGACCACCGGTAGGGGGTCGTTTCGACTTATCAACATAATTATTACTTTACATAATGAAACACATTTTTATGCAAAATATTGTGTAAAGTTAAACAAATTAATGTAAAATTATTGTTTTCGTTAGTGTCTAGCTTGGTTTAATTGTTCTGCCAATATTTTTTTAATGCATATCTCTTTTGCGGCTTCTATCTTTAGTTGGAAAGTATTTTTCGAGTAATTGATATTGTAGAGCTAAGTCTAAGGCTTTTTGAATTAAGGCTTCTTTTTGACGAGCGTAATTTAAACTAACTATTTCTTTGGTACCGTTTGGTAGTTCAAAGGTTTGTTTTCCGGTCTCAGGATCAGTTAAAATGCTATTTAATTGTGAAGGACTGACATCATAAATTCGGTTATGTAAACGATTTGATCCAAAGAATAAACTTATTTTATTGATGGGGTCAACATATAAAGAGGTACCCGTAAAACCGGGTGACATAAAGGCTTGGCCAGATAATTTGTTATAAACTTCTAATTTATTAGGTACGGGTTGTTTGGAATAAACCAGGGAACCATAATACCAAGAATAGTTGTCATCTATTTTTTTGCCAACCGCATTTTCACAAATTGATGCAACACTTTGAGCATTTAAAAGTTCATAATTCATAATTGCTTGAGCAAGTTTTATCATGTCACTGGCATTCGAAAAATAACCAGCATGACCGGGCGCAATTCCCATGCTTGCCCCAATTGCTAAAGATTTCGAATCTTGAACTAAACCGGGGAAAGTTTTATCTTGAATGGTAACTAAACCATCAGAATTTAGGCGCATTGAGTAATTTTCACTTGCCACCATAGATATTTTTTCAGGTGGTACGATTAAGAAGGTATTATCCATATTTAAGGGTTTTAAAATAGTTTCGTTAATATAAATTGTAAACGGAGTAGCTGTAATTTTTTCCACAACTATGCGTAAAATCATGGCTCCAATATCCGTATAATTATTATAAAAATCTTGTTTAGGGTATTTATAAGCAGTAAGTAAAATTTCTCTAGCCTCTTTAGGGTTTTTAGCCTCATCTACGCGTCTTTTAGTTTTAACATGAACCCGAAATTTTAATAAATCAAAGATAGTAACATCTTCTAAATCTTGAAATTCCGGAACATAATTTTTAACTGGCATAAATAAATCAATTCTTTGTTCTTCATTTAATTTTAGAATTGCTAACATGGTAAAAACTTTGCTGGTGGAAGCAAGATCAAAAATGGTATCATAATCCATAGGTGTTGGTTTATATACTTTGCGCCCATTTAAATTAGCAACATCTTCTTGTAAGCCGCATTTTATTTTTTTACGACTGTTAATTGTCCCAAAATCCATAGTTAAGCCTGGAGCAAGACATTGAAAATGAATAAAGTCTCTAATCATAGCTTTTAAAGGACTTTGATTATATAAAATTTCTTTTAATTCTTCAAAACTAGCTTCAGGATTTTCTTCCATAACTCTTATTACTGGACTAAGTAGTTCTTCATATTCTTGGGGAGTTACTAGGTTTTGAAGAGTAGTATCAGTTGTATTATTTTGATTATTCATAAGTTCATTAATATGGTCATTAAATAAGCGAATATTTAACATTATGTATCACCTTCTTAAATTTTATGATTATTATAGTAAAAAAGAATTATGATGTCAATTTGAATGAATGAAAAAATCTTGCAGAATATATGGTTTTTAGATATAATGATAAAGAAGGATAGGGTAATAAAAATATGCGAAAGATTATTGCTAGTTTAGATATAGGAGACGCGACAATTAAGCTGGTAGTTGGCGAAATTTTTCGGCAAAAGCTTAATATTTTAGCATGTGTTGATATTCCATCCCGGGGCATAAAGAAAGGTTTTATTGTTAATCCCGAAAGTGCTATTCAAAGTTTAGAAGAAGCGTTTAAAAAAGCCGAAGAAACGATAGGGATAAGACCTAGTAAAGTTTTAATAAATGTTCCTAGCAATAGTGCCGTATTCTATATTGCCGAAGGAGCTATAAGTCTTAATCCGGAAGATGCTATCACGGGTAATGATATTATGAATTGCTTACAATCTGGTATCTATAAAAAAATACCGGATGGACAAGAAATTGTTAGTATTTTGCCATCTAAGTTTCGACTTAATGATGCGGATGTTGTGGCCTCTCCTTTAGGTATGCATGCAGAAAAACTAGCGTGTAAGGCAGTAGCCATAACTGTTCCTCGCAAAAATGTTATTACCATTATTAAATGTTTAGAAAAAATAAATGTGAAAGTAATTGATATTGCAATTGGTGCTTTAGGTGATTACTATGAATTTAAGGATAAAGTGCCATCTGATAAAATGGGCGCCATTATTAATATTGGAGCCTCTAAAACGGAGGTATCCATTGTTAATAAAGGACTTATTACCAATAATGAGGTTATTGATATTGGAGCCTCTAATATTGATAAAGATTTAAGTTATGTTTATAAAATTAGACCGGGGGATGCTATTTATATTAAAGAAAGAATGGCTGTTGCCGATAAAAATGTAGCTTTACCGAATGAGGCTATTGTTGTCGAAAACTTAAATGAAGAAAAAGTAAAAATTAATCAATACGATGCTAGTGAAATCGTCATGAGTAGGTTAGAAGAAATACTAAATTTAGCAAAAAAACAAATAAATCTCTTAACAAAAAGGGAAATTAGTTATATAATGATCGTAGGGGGAGTTACCGAAATCGGGGAATTTAAATTTTTGGCCGAACAAATATTTAAAAATGTATATGTTGGCGATGTAATGGAAATCGGGGCTCGAAGTAATAAATTTGCGACAGCAATAGGTTTAATCAAATATTATGATAGTAGATTAAAATTAAGAAATAAAGATTTTTCTATTTATTCCCTTGCAGAACAAGAAGAATTAAGTGGTTATAAAAAAGTAAATATCAATGATAATTCCTTATTAGGAAAATTATTCGGATATTTTTTTGATAATTAAGGAGAGAGAATATGAATGGATTAAAAATGGACCAAATAGCCAAAATTAAAGTAATAGGTGTTGGTGGTGGCGGTTGTAATGCTGTTAACCGGATGATTGAAGAAGGAGTAAAAAGTGTTGAATTTTATGTTGTTAACACGGATTTACAAGTTCTAAATGATAGCCTATGTCCTAATAAAATTCAAATTGGTAAAGATATTACTGGTGGTCGTGGGGCTGGATCTAATCCTGAAGTTGGTCGGGCAGCGGCTTTAGAAAGTAAAAAAGAATTAGAAGAAGCTTGTAGTGGAGCTGATATGGTCTTTGTTGCTTGTGGTTTAGGTGGAGGTACTGGTACTGGTGCTGCTCCCATAATTGCCGAAATTGCTCAAGAACAAGGAGCTTTGACCGTGGCTATTGTAACTAAACCTTTCCGTTTTGAAGGTAAAAGAAGAATGGAAAATGCGTTAGTTGGCTTAGAAGATTTAAGAAAACATGTTGATTCCTTAATTGTTATTCCAAATGATCGTTTAAGAGATATCATTGATAAAACTACTAGTTTTGAAGATGCGTTTAAAGAAGTTGATAATGTATTACACCGCGGTGTTCAATCTATTTCCGATTTAATTGCCGTAACGGGAGTAATTAACCTTGATTTCGCGGATGTTAAAACAGTTATGGAAAAAAGCGGAACCGCTATTATTGGTATTGGTTGCAATGCTGGGGAAAATAGAGCGATTGAAGCAGCTAGACAAGCCGTTGCTAATTCCTTATTGGAAGCGACTATTGAAGGCGCTAAAAACGCCATTGTTAATGTTACAGGTGGTAATAACTTAACTTTATTTGAAATTGAAGATGCAGTGGAAACAGTAAGAGAAGCTGCCAACTCCGATATCAACATTATCTTTGGAGCTATAAAAAACGAAAACTTAACTGATGAGGTAATCGTTACGGTTATTGCTACTGGTTTTGATGAAGAAGTAGGAGAAGAAGCTTTATTTAATGATGAAGATATACCGAAAAGAAAAACTCCTGTCACACCTGATGAAGAATATGAAATCCCACCATTTTTAAGAAGTGATAATAATTTCTAAATAACCCTTGAGGTTATTTTTTTTACAATAAAAAAATCATCACGATTGGTGATGACTCTTTTAGTTTTCCGTCTTTTGCATTGCTCTTAAAACAAAGTTTAAGATTTTAAAGTATAATTCAAGGATGGAAAATGATAAGGCAAAAGCACTTAACCATTCATATTTTTTAGGTAGTTTTTCTTCTAAACTATGATCAATAACCGTAAAATCAACTAATAAAAATAAACATGAAATGATAATACCAATAATACCAGCCCCAATAACTAAAACATTATTATCTAAGATATATTTAGCAAAATCTTTAGTCGCGGGAATCGCATTTAAAATGAATACTGTTAAACTTATTAAAATTGATGCCGTAAATAAAGTAGCAATAACTGATAAAAACTTTTTGTTATTACCAATTATTTTCGCGCGATATAATAATAACATAGCTAGAACGACAGCAATAGTTAAGATTACCGCGATTAAACAAGGATATAAGTATTCGTTACCAAAGAACCGAAAGACATAGGCTAAAATATAACCTTGAGATAGGGAATATAAAGAACCAAAGAAAAAGGCACTACGCACAAATTTAAATGAAATAAAGGTTCCAATAATTCCTAGCAAGGCGGCCCCACCAACAATACCGGCTTCGATTAGATTTATATCATAGCCTTCAATATTTTGAACATATGTCGTAGGAAAAATATTATTTGCATATAATGAAATGATAAGACCTACAACTGTTAGTAATAAAAGAAATATTGTCTTACGAGCAATACCACCACTGGTAGAGGCAGGTTCGCCGCTTTCTTCAACCTTGTTAATCTTGGCTACCATTGGATTAGCTAAAAATAAGCCAACGCGTCCAACTTTTGAATCAACAACAGCCATAAAGAACTCCTTTCTAATTTTTATTATAAAAAATAATAATTGATTATGCAACGCTTTTAGAAAATTTAATTGTCAAGTTGCCTAATTTTGATTTTTGTCAAGACATAGTGACTAAAAATTGCAAAAGAAGATAATCGTCTACCAGGGCGATTTTTTCTTTTCAAATTAAAGTTATAAATATTAAAGACCTAAATATTTTTGATTATATTCTTTTCTTAATTTATTCAATGTTTTATTTAATCGTTTTAATTTCAAATCTAGATAAAA
>CANQXV010000062.1 GCA_947627895.1 uncultured Bacilli bacterium | reverse complement strand
CCTCCTTTATCTTTTGTTTGGCTATTTTTATTATATCATCTTTTTATTTATCAGTCATTATGTTTAACTCAACTTTTAAAAAAAATACTTTGATCTAAAGTATTTTTCGTAAAAATTCACCTGTATAAGAGGTTGGATGTTTGGCAACTTCTTCCGGAGTACCGGTTGCTACCACTGTGCCTCCGCCATCGCCACCGTCAGGCCCTAAATCGATGATGTAATCAGCAACTTTAATAACATCTAAATTATGTTCAATTACAACAACAGTATCACCATTATCAACAATTCGATTTAAAATAACAATTAACTTTTTAATATCATCAATATGTAGACCTGTTGTTGGTTCATCTAGGATAAATAAGGATTTACCTGTGGCTTTCTTTTGTAATTCTTTGGAAAGTTTAACTCTTCCCGCTTCCCCACCTGATAATGTAGGAGCCGTTTGACCAAGTTTAATGTACGAAAGACCAACATCCATCATAACTTTTAATTTATTATATATTTTGGGCACATTTTCAAAAAATTTAATGGCTTCACTAACTCGCATATCAAGTACTTCACTAATGTTTTTACCTTTAAATTTAATTTGTAAAGTTTCTTTGTTATAGCGTTTGCCACCACAGACTTCACATGGAACATAGACATCGGCTAGAAAATGCATTTCGATTCGCTTTACACCATCGCCCCAACAAGCCTCACATCTTCCCCCTTTAACATTGAAAGAAAATCTTCCTTTATCATAACCACGCATTTTAGCCTCTTTAGTTTGAGCAAAAATATCTCTAATATCATCAAATACACCCACATAAGTCGCGGGATTACTCCGCGGGGTTCGACCAATAGCATCTTGGGTAATTTGGACAACTTTATCAATATTGTTTAAACCTGTAATTGTTTTACATTTACCAGGTATTTCTTTGGATTTATATAAGTTACGAGCTACCGTTTTATATAAAATTTCATTAATTAAAGATGATTTTCCGGAACCTGAAACTCCAGTTACAACCACAAACTTACCTAAAGGAATATCAACATCAATATTTTTTAAGTTATTTTCTTGAGCCCCTTTGATAGTTAATTTTTTGCCATTTCCTTTACGTCTTTTCTTTGGTACTTCAATTTTTTCTGCGCCCGTCAAATATCGACCCGTCAAACTATTTTTATTTTGCATTACTTCTTCAGGTGTCCCTGCGGCAATAAGTTCACCACCATATTCGCCCGCGCCAGGACCAATATCCACTAAATAATCCGCAGCTAACATCGTATCAGTATCGTGTTCTACCACAATTAAGGTATTACCTAAATCACGCATTTCTTTTAAAGAATTAATTAGCCGTTCATTATCCTTTTGATGAAGGCCAATACTTGGTTCATCTAACACATACAAAACACCAGATAACTTACTTCCAATTTGAGTTGCGAGTCTTATTCTTTGAGCTTCACCACCTGATAAAGTTCCCGCACTCCGACTTAAAGTTAAATAAGAAAGACCCACATTATTTAAAAATTCTAACCGAGATTTTATTTCTTTAACAATTAATTCACTAATTTCTTTTTCTTCGCGACTTAATTTTAAATCACAAATAAAATTATATAAATCTTTAATTGAAAGATCTGTTAAATCAATAATATTCTTTTTATTAATATAAATCGATAAAACCGATTCTTGTAATCTTTTACCATTACAAACGGGACAAGGCATTTCAACAATATAATTATCTAACCATTCCCTAATCCAACTACTTTTTGTTTCCATATAACGCCGTTCTAAAGCCGGAATTATTCCTTCATAACTATTCGTGGTATTTCTAGTATTCCCATTTTTCGAAACATAATTAAATTCTAATTCTTCATCCGTGCCATATAATAAATAATTTAATTTCTTACGAGGTATTTCTTTAATAGGAACATCCATGGCAATTTTATAATGCTTACATACGGTTTCCACTTGAGTTAAATAAGTTGTAGAATCGAGGCTTAAAGCGGTTATGGCGCCCCCTAAAATGGATTTAGTGCGATCAGGAATAAGTAAATCTTCACTTATTTTTAATTTCGTACCTAACCCCTTACATTCACTACACGCTCCATATGGGGCATTAAAAGAGAAAAGTCTTGGTTCAAGTTCCGGAATAGAATAATTACATTTTAAACAAGCATATTTTTCGCTCATTAAAAGTTCGTTTTCGCCACTTACAATAACTACTTTACCATCCGCTCTTTTGGTACATTCTTCAATGGCTTCAAAAATACGACCTCTTTCCTCAGGGGCAACCGTTATTTTATCCACGATTAAATCAATATTATCTTTAATATTTTTTTCTAAACCTTCAATCTCCGAAATTCTAACAATCTCGCCATTAACCCGAAGACGCGTAAAACCTTCTTTTTGTAAACTTTCAATTAAATCTTTATGGGTACCTTTTTCGCCATGAACAATAGGAGCCATAATCGATATCGTTTGCCCTTCCATATCCATTACTTTATTAGTCATTTCTTCAATACTTTGACTTTTAATGGGAATATGATGATTAGGGCAATAAGGAACCCCAATCCGAGCAAATAAAAGTCTTAGATAGTCATATATTTCAGTAATGGTTCCAACTGTTGACCTAGGATTTTTATTAGTTGATTTTTGATCAATGGAAATACTAGGACTTAAGCCTTCAATGGAATCAACATCGGGCTTTTCAGATACTCCAATAAATTGTCTCGCATAAGCTGACAAACTTTCCACATATCTTCGTTGACCTTCGGCATATATAGTATCAAATGCTAAACTACTTTTACCCGAACCTGAAACTCCTGTCATTACTACTAATTTATTTTTAGGAATTGTTACATCAATATTTTTTAAATTATTTTCGCGAGCTCCTTTTATGATAATTTGGTCCATTTATCAACCACTCCTTTTATTCTTTTCCTACTTTGACCATAACTCATAGCATAAATATCTTTTTCATTAAATTGATAATATAATAAATGGCGCATCGCACTAAAATTATCTTGATAAGTTTTTAGGTATTCGCCTATTTCTACATCAGTTAAATTCAAATTACTTAAATAAAATGGCACTTGTATTTCGCTAGCTTGAACTAAACTAGCAATTATTTCTTCACGAGGTACAATACCCTCTATTCTAATATGCGGTGCTATATAAATATTTTCAATCCCATAATAATCACTATAATAGGCCTTAGCTTCATCTAGCATTATCGGTTTTAATGTGGTAGGATACGCCGTAATTTGAGTAATAATGGCATCTTTTTCTTTTGCAACAATTTCTGAAAACGCTAAAGCAGTAAATAAATTACTTCCAAAATGATAACCCATACTATCATCACCTACTAAGTAATCTTTTCCTACTTCAAAAGTCTTACCATACATATTAGTATAATCTTTTCCTAAAACTTTAAAACCTGGCACTGGGTTTAACATTTTCTTAGTCATTATTAATCTCTCCTTTTTTATTAATATTAAACTATTAAATTAATTTATAGTATAAACAAATTTATTGAATTTGGCAAGAAGTTCTAAAAATGTAAAATATTTGACACTTATTAGATAAAATGTTAAAATAACCTTGACAAATAAATATTGCTTATTGGGGGGATTTAAATGTACGAAGAACATAATCGAAAAATATTTTCTAGTAGTATAATTTTGCTTATTTTAAAATTACTATTATTGGGCATATTTATTTTTATTCTATGTTGGTTATTTATAAGTAACCGAGGTGAAAATAAAAAGAGTAACAAAGTTGATAGTGTCTTTGTTACTAACATTAATACGATGAAAGATGCTGCTTTTGAATATTTTACAACTGATAATTTACCAAATACTATTGGGGAAGTTAAAAAAATTACTTTAAAACAAATGCTTGATGATAAATTAATACTTGATTTTACAAACAATGGTAAAGATTGTAGCTTAGATGAAAGCTATATTGAAGCTACTAAAACTAGTGATAGTAAATATGCTTTAAAAGTAAATTTAAGTTGTAAGAAAGCAACTGATTTCATTGTTACATCTTTAGAAAAAGAAGAAATAAATTGTCCAACATGTCAAAACCAACCTACTACTAATGTTGAAGAAACTGAAAATAAAAATGATAATAGTCCAAATATTGAAGCAACAATCGAACCAAATAATAGTAATAACAGTACTAATGGAAATAGTAATAATCAAAGTACTACAACTAAGCCAAAGAGTGAAAAAACAGTTTACAAATACTACGATTTACAAAGTAATAACAACACAACCACTACTAAAAACACCATGTATGAAATATATACTTATGGGGAATGGAACAATGGTTATCAAAATAGTGATGGTTATGAAAATACTTGTTCTAAACAAGAGACCTATGAATATTGTAAAATTGGTTCTCTAACTCGTTATGTATCATATTATTTATCTGATGCTTATGACAACAGAGAATACTCAACTAGCCTTTATGTAACTAAATTAGATTATAAATCCGTAATACCATATGAAACAACTTCTAGTTATTTTACTTCTCTTGATGATTATAAAGCATTGATAAAACAATTAAATACTGATCATGATGATGGCCGGAATTTCATCAAGAATGCTGAAGAAATGATGGCAGCATCTCTTGGAGCCCAAAACTTTACTTTTAAAACTTCTGATGTTTATCGTAATGGACTATATTTTAAAATTGATTTAACAATAAACGTTAATAATCATAATAATGTTAAACCACTTTATACCGATTACCTTAACCAAAATATTTATTTTGCCCCTGTTAAATATACTATTAAATATAAATTAATCAATACTTGTGTTAATGATACTTTAGCTAACATGAATCAACATAAATACTATAAAATGTTTGATAATAATTCTAATGAATGTAAAAATCGTCAAAAAATAACAAAATGGGTTTCTGCTAAAGAATTATTTAATTACTTAGAAAATGGTTGGATTAGAACAGGAAATACTAAAGACGAAACAATTTAGGAATGATGAACTCGTTCCTTTTCTTATGTTTATTCTTCACTATATAAAAAATAGATCAAATTAGTTCTCATTTGGTCGAACTTTTTTATTTATTTTTTTTTTTTTTTTATTTTTTTTTTTATTTTACTTGGATTTTCTAAAACTGTCGGTTATCAAGATAACCGATAAGGACTATCAGTTGTACTATCACCTGAGATTATTACCGTATTAGACTTTAAATAGAAAGACCGACACGCAACAAGTCGTACATAGACTGTTGCACATATTCCCATCCGCATCCAATTACTACTTCTTACATTTTCTAATCCGATCCTGGCTCACACGATTCACAAAGTAAAGGACTAGTTGAAGTTGAATGGTAGCCTGTCAATTCAGTTTCTTTTATTGTCATTTTAGCATCTTTAACAATTACTGTTATTGTAGGAATTGCGCAGTGATTTATATTAATTGTTATTTTTTCATTATTAATTTGAATTTTATCACTGGTTTCATCAAAATTTTCATCAGGTGCAGGGCCACAGTATGTAGCATAAACCTTTACCTGATAAGTGTATGGTAGCACTCCACCCGTAACATGCGGTGTTAAAATTAACGTATCATCTTGGGTATTATCAACATCAACACTTATTATTTCTAATGGAACTGATGTACCTGTAGTTAGACTTAATGTACTAACATTTGAGTATAATCCTTTGCTATCTTTTATTCTTATTTCTATTGTATATTGTGTTTGTTCACTTAATCCTGTAAAGGTATGTGTTGTTTCCGTTGGGGATGTTTCGGTTTTATCTATTTGTCCTTTTGTTGTTCCTCCTTTTATCCGATATTCATATCCTGCTATTTCATTACTTCCCTTTTTTGGTGAATCTATTGTTACTGTTATACTATCTGGACCTTCACTATGACTTACATTCCCTACTTCTGGTAATTTATCTGTTGCTATGTTTGCCTCTGTTTCATATTCATTTGATTT
>CANQXV010000061.1 GCA_947627895.1 uncultured Bacilli bacterium | reverse complement strand
ATAAAATTTTTCATAAAACAACTCCTAAAAATAAAGGTGTGATATAGCATCACACCCTCATTATAACATTTTTTTAATTATTTTTTGTTTATTTTACATTAAATATATAGTTTTAAGATAACATTTCTGTTTTTGATTTGAAAGAAAGACCTTTACCAGTGACTGGTGGTGTTGGGGATGTTGATCCATCAGCGTTAATATATTCTGGAGTTACTCTATCTACATTAGCATATATATTTATTTTACTAAAATCTTGATGTTCTTCATTATATTTAACACCAATTTTTATTGATGAACTAGTATCTATCTTTATATCTGCATCTTGACCAGATGTTTCTTCTAATAATGTAATTGCATATTTTGTATTAAACGTATTAGACGCTAATCGAATATCTGGTTCAATATCTTCTTCTGTAATCTTAGCACTTGGATCAAATTTTTTAATAATAATTGCACTATCATTTTCCTCAGTTAACTTTTTAAATGTATTTAAGTAAATTTCAGTTCCTTCAGCTAAGCCACCTTCTACATCAATGTATGCTTTATTTATATTCTTTTCGGCAAAACCTTTAGAAGTAAGCCCCATCCATCTAATATCTACTACTGACTTTGTATTCTTATATTTTATTGCATAATTTACAGATGAGCCTGTATTTGATAAACCTCCTTGCCAGAATGAGAATTTTTTGCTATTAACTTCTATTAATGACTCTTGTCCTGCATCTGCATTTATTTCAAGGTTTATTCTGTTAAAGAATACGTCTTCAGCTCCTTGTTCAATTACCACTTTTTTTACTTTAATTGTTGGTTGTTCTTTTCCTGATGGCCCTATGATTGATAGCTTTCTACTAATAGTTAGTGTTTCATCAGTTAAATTTATCTCTATAGGTTTTGTTATATATATAGAATGTATATCCTGTTTATCTAATGCTGCTTTAAATGTTTGTTCTGTATTAACTCTTTCTACACCAGTAGCAGGCGTTAGCTTAAATGAAGCCCAATAATGTTTATCGGCTGAAGCTTTTAAGTTTTCTGGGGTTATAACATCAGTAAGAGTTTCCAAATCTTCATTTCTAATTACACTTCTCCAACTGTTTTCTGAAAAACCGATTAATTCATAATGCTCACCATCGTAATCATATGCTTTAAATCTATCACTATTTGGTGGAGTTATTTTATCTAAATAATAGTCATATTTAGTATAAGATAGTCTATATCCAGCTTCATGAGTATAGAAAACAGTAGTATATATTTTAGAATTTGCCACTAAATTATAATAATTGTAATATGTATATGTTGAATCTTTTTCTCGCTTATCGTTTAAATCCAACTTAGTTATTGTTTCTTTTTCTATTCTTTGAGATGGGTTTGATTTGCTATCAAGAAGACTAATATTTGTATTTGTTTTTGCAGCTTTAACTGCTGGTTTTAAATATGTCTCTTTTTCATAGTCGATGTTTGAAGCTACTAATGTACCATTTTCAACTTTTATTGCTGATTCAAATCCTGCGGCTTTGTCTTCATCCATGGTTACTTTTAAACCTGTAGTTGTTAATGAACCGCTTTCAACAATAATTGCATTTCTGGTACTATTTTTTAATGTAATATTATCAATAGTTACGTTAGGTGATTTAACTGTGAAGATTGAGTCAATATTATTTGTAGCAGTTAAAGTTTTTTCATTACCATTTATTATTACATTTCTAGTGATTTCAACTTGTTTATTAACTTCAAATCCCTGTTCAATGAATATTGTTTTTTGAGTACCTTTCAAGGCATTTTCTAACGATTCTAAACTATTAACGCTAACAATGTCTGATTCAAATGTAAATATATAAGTTGTTGGAACAGATATATCACTAGCTAGTGAAATTCCGTTTTCTTCTGGCGCTTTCATTAATGTTACTGTTTTAGATACCTTTTCTGGATCGAATTTTAATGTAAAGCTATTATATTCAGATGATGCTAGATTACTTAAGTTTACTGTATTGTCTGATGCTGAGTCTCCAAATTTCGTAGGCAAAATTCTATTATATAGTTCTTGTGCTCCTGCTTGAACGGCTGCTTTTAGTGTTTCATGATTGTCACCTTTTGATGTGTTAAATTTTTCTTCTACATCACCAACAGATAGACTTATTTCTTTAATTTCATTTTTTAAAAGAATGTATGAAATAGCACCAGGTATGGTTGTATCTTTCATCCTTGATAATTTTGTTGAAGGATTTACGACATTGATTGTAATTTCTCCACTATTTGGCACATATTTTTCTATTGTAAAATCTTCGCTGAAATTTTCTGATACTGTTGAGTCATCTGTACTATTTAAGTCTTCTAACACATCTGCAATGAATTTATCTGAATATAAATTCCAGTGTGGTACTAATGTTATATCGCCAGTTTCTTTTCCGGTTTTATCATTATCATTTTCATTTGCTAATACTATGCTTTCTATATTAGTTCCATTTTCTTTATTCCAATAAGCAAATTCATGATATTCATCAGATGTTGGTGTAGCGATATCTTTTGGTTCTACTTTATCGCCGTCCCAGAATATTATTGATTGATTTTCTGTTTCTGATTTTTGATCATCAAATGTAACTTTGTGTGCTGATAAGAATGTAACACTTGAATAATCAATAGTCTCTTCATATGGCAAGAAGTAGTCTCCTTCACCATCCCAGTCAATTTCATATTTTATTTCTTTTTTTTCTGCTTGTTCTTTTAATTTAAATAGAACTGTTATAAAACCATTATCATAATCTTCTTGAGTTGGTGTTACAGGTTCTTTATATTCTCCACTTTCACTCTTAACACGAATAGTCCATTTTTTATTATCACTTTCAAGAATACTATTTTTTACTTCTTCATCTGTTGGACCATAAATTTTAACTACTAAATAGTATCCATCAGCAGTTTGGAATCCTGCTTTAGATACATTCTGTTCTTTGATTGAACCTGTTAAACTATAATGTCCGTTATCAACACTTAATCCAATGTTTTCACCAACATTATCAAAATTATAGCCGAATTCTTCATAAGCTTTTTTATCTTCTGGTAATATATAGCCTTCAGAACCTTTATTATCAGTATTAACATTTGTTACTGGTTTTGCTTCTGTATAAAAACTTTTACTTTGGAATTCTAAACCGCTATAGTCTATCGTAACAGTGTAAGGTGCGTATTCTTCGCCATCATCATCTGAATCAACCGTAATTGTGAAGTATTTTTCAGCGTCTGTAAGTGGTGCTCCACTTTCGTTTGTTGCTCTAAGAGCTTTTAGTATGTATACAGTCTTAGAAGTACTAAAATCACTTCCAAATATTTTTTTAAATGATTTTGTTTCTGTATCATGGTCAAATACAACATTAAATGTTGAACCATAATTAGTACTAAAGTCTTCTGAAACATTAGCTAACTTTAAACCAAGTCCTAGATAATATAGTTCGTTTTGTGATTCAAATGGTTCTTTACCACCGTTCCATTCGCTATCCTCAAGTATTGGTAATAATCCACTAACTTTATATTTTGATGGATCTGTTTCGTCAGGAGTTACTTTAACATTGTATCCATCATCTGTATTATACCAAGCGTCATCGTCATATTGACTCTTACTGTTTTCACTTATTGCTTCTACAGTAAATAATGAACTTTTTTCAAAGGTTAGTGAACTATAATCTAATGTATAAGTTTGTGGTAGGTATTTATCTTCACTACCATCTAAATCTATTTCTAGTTTTATGATGCATTTATTATTTTCTCCTTGCTTATCACATGTTGTATCTTTGCTAATTCTTTGTAGAATTGTTAAGTTACCATTGTCATCATATTCTTCTTTTTGGAATGTTTTACTATCTGTATTTCCACCTACTGTTGCTTTTACTGTCGCTTTCTTGTCTTGATTATTACCTAATACAAGAGTGAAATCAAAGTAATAAGCATCAGCATTACTTGCTCCATATACAGAGTCTGATAATTTTTGTTCAACTAATTTTCCAGTTAATTTATAAGTAAGATTATTGTCTTCGTTAGAAATTGACATATTTTGATTGTTTTCTGATTTATAACCCCAACCTTCTAGAGTTTTCTTGTCAGCTTCAGTTGCTTTATCTTTACCAAGGCCAATTTCTTGGATTTTAGAATCTTCTTGGAACTCTAATTCACTTAAATCTAAAGTGTAAGTAGTTGGTCCATATTCACTATTGTTATCACCGTCTAAATCAATAGTAACTTCTATCTTACCATTTTTAGCACTTTCTGGTGATAGTGGAACTAACATTACAACCCCAGGAGTTTTATTTTCTCCTGCTTCACTGATTTTTACATCAAATAAGTCATGGTCTACTTCTTCTCCTTCAGTGATGTTAGGTGATTTTACTGTCACTTTAGTATCGTTAGTTGCATTAGGAACTTCTATGATATAAGCTAAATAATAATCTTTACCGCTGTATTTTGCTTTATCTTCAGGTGATAAAGTTATTTTATCTTTATTTCTTAGTAATAAGCCTTTAACTTTACCATCTTCTACAGTTAATTTATTTCCTTCTCTACCATAGTTGTCTTTTGCTTCGAAACCTAAAGCAGATTGTAAAGTAGATTTATATGTACTATGTTTAGCATCTTCTAAATCTACACTAACTGTAGCAGTAGATTCATTTTCTAATAATTGATAATCAATATAGCGAACGTCAATTTGTTTGTTATCGTTTAAATCTGTTCCAGTACCTATTTCGTTTGAACCTAATTTCCATCCTTTTGCTGTATAGCCTTCATATGTTCTATCAATACGATAGATAGTCATAGAACTTACTTGACTTTGAATATTCTCAGTTCCACCATTTATAGTTATACTGTCTGAAGCAGCTAACATAACGTCTTGAAGAGTAAAGTTTTCATATGTAGAAGTATAAGCATATTTACCAATAATGTAGACATATCTAGCGCCAGATGCTTTTGCTTCAACCTCTTTTCCTATTTCATCTACGTTCATCATTTTAGCATTAACACTAACAATTGATAATATTGTTACGATTAGTGTATAAATGAATAAATTAGCTTTTTTCATACAAATCTTTCCTTTTCATATTATTAATATAATTATACCCTTTACGACAATATACTGTCAATCTGGCAACCCCCGACTTTACCTTTATTTAACTAGTAATTATTGCCAATTTTACACTTTTATTTTTTATAACGTTTATTATAAATAGTTTTAGTTGAAAAAAATTAAAGTTTGCACTTTAATTTAATCAATATATGTAACTGATGCAGTTACAATAGAACCATCTTTTAATGTAAGATCGGTTTTATCTATTCTTGAAGTTAATTCTGACTTAGCAGCGGTATTTCCTCCTGGTATAAAGATTGAATCTCCTAGTTTAAAGCCTTGATAATCAGTTAACTCTTTATCTCCTTCAAATACTTGATATTTATATCTTAAAACCATGTCTAAGCTATCTGTACCCATATGTTCAGCAGTAAACTTTATATTATATTTATCAGTTATTTTTGACCAACTAGCTACTAAAGTTATATCTTTAGTTACTTTAGTATTAAAATCATATTCTTTATTGTCTAAATACCATCCTATAAAGTTATATCCGTCTTTAGTTGGATCAGTTGGTTTACTAACTGTTTCATTTTCTTTTACTTTAACAGATTTAATTGTGCTTCCTCCATCTGTATCAAAGGTAACAGTAAATTTATTTGAATTTAGATTTATTATTAGTAATGCCAATAATACAGCTATTACTAGAACAGCAATTATAATAATTATATTTTTCTTTTTCATAAGAACCCTCTTTTCTTATTTATAATTTATATAAAAATTATAACTTATATAAATTTTTATTGCAACGAGCTTGCTGATTATATTTTTAATAAAAATATTATCACTTACTGTTGCATTTCCAACTAAAATCTTAGCAGCATCGGCAGCATCTACATGTCTTCCGTCTTTGTCTTCAACATCT
>CANQXV010000060.1 GCA_947627895.1 uncultured Bacilli bacterium | reverse complement strand
TGTAATAGTCATATTTATTTGTTTAAGATATCTTCTTCTATTTTCATTAGCCGATTATATTTGGCAATTCTTTCACCACGACTCATGGATCCAGTTTTAATAAATGGAATATTTAAACCAACGGCAAAATCAGCAATAAAAGTATCTTCGGTTTCGCCACTACGATGGGAAATAACGGTTCGATAATTATTTTTCTTAGCTAAAAGAATCGTTTTTATCATTTCACTAACTGTTCCAATTTGATTAGCTTTAAGTAATATTGCATTTCCCGCATGCATTTCAATACCTTGAGCTAAGTATTTTTCATTAGTAACGAAATAATCGTCACCAACTAACATAATATTTTTACCTATTTCTTTGGTCAAATTAGCTAGAGCTTCAAAGTCATCTTCAAAGAATGGGTCTTCGATACTAATTATAGGATAACTTTTAGTTAGAGAAACGTAATAATTTGACAATTCTTCCGCGGTAAATTCTTGGCCATCTAAATGATAAACTTTTTTCTCTTTATCATAAAATTCACTCGCAGCTGCATCAATTCCAATAAAGATATCTTTGCCTGGTACATACCCTGCATCTTTGATGGCTAAAATTAAATAATCAAAAGCTTCTTTCGTATTCTTTAAATTAGGAGCAAATCCACCTTCATCTCCAACACCCGTGCTAAGTTTTTTTTCATCTAATATTTTCTTTAAGTGATGGAAAACTTCGGCTGCGGCTCTAACTCTTTCTTTCATTGATTTTACCACGGGAATAATCATAAATTCTTGAATATCCAAAGTATTCGCCGCATGTTTTCCCCCATTTATAATGTTGACCATTGGAATTGGTAAAGAAATTTTGTCACTGGTAATATATTCATATATTTCTTTTTTATCTAACTTAGCTAAACATTTAAGACTAGCTAGAGATACTGCCAAAGTAGAATTGGCACCTAATTTTGATTTATTGTCTGTGCCATCTAATTCTAATAAAATTTTATCTACTTCATTTTGATTTATATTTTTACCTATTAAAGCTGGTTTAATGATATTTTCAACATTACTAACGGCTTTTAAAACCCCTTTTCCTAAATAACGAGATTTATCATTATCTCTTAATTCCAAAGCTTCTCTGGAACCTGTTGAGGCTCCACTTGGAACACTTGCGGTCCCTACAATACCATTTTCCAAAATAACATCAACTTCAATGGTTGGATTTCCTCTACTATCTAGTATTTCTCTCGACTTTATATTCGCTATTTTCATTTACCACACCTCTATTATAAGTATAACTAAATACCTCTTTTTTTGCAATTAAAAAGGCAGCAACTGCTACCAAAAAATATCAATAATTTCTTTTGTTCTTTTCTTAAACATAAAGGTATTTTGAAAATCTAAAACTCCAATGATAATTAAGAAAGCACCAACTAATTGATTTATTTTTAAGGCACTACCAAATGGATTAACTAGCATTATAATACCAATTATAACAAATAAAATACCAGTCGCTAAAGTTACTAACCAACAATCTTCATTTCCTCTTTTAAACCAAAAACCATAGTCAACTTTAACTAATCCTTTAATAATCATATATATTCCTAAACAAATGGTAACAAAAGTCATGGCTGTGTATGGATATACAATTAATAAAACGCCTAAAATAATATAACAAATAGCAAAGATAATACTTAATTGAAATAACTTAGCCCCATCTCTTTTTAAATAATTAAATAAGGCACTACCAGCGCTGGCAATACAACTAATACCGGCAAAAATACCAATAACCTTAGTGGTAAGGGATGGTAAAAATAACATTATTAATCCCAAAATCGCAGTTAAAATTGCACTTATAAAAGAATAATTAACAAAGTTATTATATGAATTTTTAATACTTTTTTTAAATGGTGTTCTAGCCATAATATCAACTCCTGTATTGATTATACCACGCTTCTGCAATTGGGTAAAGTGGCATAATTTTTAAATATATGATATAATACTTGCCGCATGGAGGTGAACTATGAATATTCGAGTTTTAACAATGGACGAATTTAATGATTTTGCTAGTAAACATCCTTTACAAAGTTATTATCAATCTCTTAATTATGCCAAACTTCAAGCAGAACAAGGTTATGAATATGAATTCGTGGGCTATTGTGAAAATCAAACTGTTCTAGCAGCCTCTTTAATCTTATCAAAAAAGGTAAAAAACATAACTTATGGTTATGCTCCAAGGGGCTTCTTAGTTGATTATACTAATCCTTTCTTTTTAAAAACTTTCACCGATCAATTAAGAGAATATTATAAACAAAAAGGATATGCTTTTATTAAAATTAATCCCGAAATTGCTATTGGTAAATTAAATCCTAAAACTCAAAATATTGAATATAACATTAATTATCAAATTATTAACAATTTACTTAATTGTGGTTATAAAAAGCTAAAAAGTAATTTAAATTTTGAATCCGTTTTACCTCGTTTTATGAGTGTTTTACCTTTAAATAATTATAGTCTTAGTAATGTTAGTAAAAATACTCGTAATAAAATAAAAAAAGGTCTTCGTAAAGGTTTAGTTTTAGAACCCGCGGATAAATTTGGCATTGATATATTCTTTAAAATGATTGAGAAAAAGGTACCACGAGATCGTTTCTATTACAATGATAAATTTAATATTTTTAATCAAGATGATTCCATCGATTTATTTTTAGTAAGTATTGATTACACGACCTTTTTAATTAATAGTCAACAATTATATGAAAAAGAATTAGATAACAATGAAAAATTAAATACTAAAATTGCCGTTAAAAATAATAGCAATCTTATTAATAGAAAAATAAACTCTGATAAAAGAATCTTAATTTATAAAAACGAAATTACTGAAGCCACTAAAAAAATTAAAGAAAATGATAAATATTTTATCGCTGGCGCTTTAGTTATTAAATATGATAATCGCATTAAAATTGATATTGCGGGGTTTGATCCCGAATTTAAAGATTTTGCTCCTAATTATTTTTTATATCACACTATCTTTGAACATTATAAAAATACTTATAAATATGCCGATTTAAATGGGGTATCTGGTAATTTCAATAAAAATAGTGATTTCTACGGCTTAACACGTTTTAAATTAGGTTTTAAGTCTGATATCTATGAATATATTGGCGAATTTGATTTACCTATTGACCAAACAAAATATGATTATTTAGTTCGTAGTGGTAAATTAGCTAAAGAATTTAACAAAGAAACCCAAGCTTAACATAAAAGAAGAAACTAAACTAGCTAGTTTCTTCTGTTTTTTTGCCTAATTTTACTTCGACTTCTTTTTCATCGCCATCACGATATAATTTAACTTTAACTGTATCACCAATATTATATTTATATAAATTATATCTTAAGTAAGCTCGGGAGGTAATTTCCGTATCATTTATTTTAACAATTATATCTCCGACTTTAATACCAGCCTTTTCCGCGGCACTATTTTTTTCAACACTGGTAATACCAACCCCACTTGTAACTTTAGATTTTTCAATGTTATCAGCGAATTCATAATATAATCTTAAGGCATCCATACTTGATGGGTTAATAATATCACTAATATTAGCCATACCAATACCAATGTAAGGATTTTCTTTAGGTGTTCCACTTATAATACCTTCCGCGGTACTTACAGCATCTTCAATTGGAATGGCAAATCCCATTCCTTCAATACCACTACTAACAAGTTTTAAAGAGTTAATCCCAATAACTTGACCATTTGAATTACATAAAGGGCCACCACTATTACCACTATTAATTGAAGTATCAGTTTGTAAGACACTAACAACATTATCACTAACTTCCACTAATCTATCTTTACCAGAGATAATACCTCTGGTTACCGTCCAAGAATAATTAGAGGCTATAGGAGCTCCTACGGCAAAAGATGTATCTCCTACTCTTAAATCTTTACTATTACCAACCTCGGCAATGGTATATTCATTATTACTTTCAAAACTTAAAACCGCAATATCAGCATACTCGTTAACACCAACAATGCTAACTTCCAAAATTTCACCATTTGTTAAAGTAACTTTAACTTTCGTACCGCCTTCAATAACATGATAATTAGTTAATAAATAATAGGTATTATCTTTCTTTTCATAAATAAAACCGGTTCCTGATTGTGTTAAAGTATCATTTTTATAAGTTCCTACCACAACTACTGCATCATATACTTTTTCAACAGCATCCGCAATACCCGTATCCGTAACTGTAACATCTTTTTCTAACTTAGTAACATTTTTAGTTACATTAATTGGAATATAACGCACAATTCCATACATTGTAGCACAACCACAAAAGAACACTAAAATACATAAAAATACATATAAAAATTTCTTATCGTTTCTTTTCATTTCTAATCCATCCTCACTATATCTTTATAATTTTCAGGGAATCCCATTTCTTTCAAAACACTTTCAATACCAATAGTTTTAAGTTTACCCGCTAGAATATCTAATTCATAATCTATTTCTCGCATAAATAAAGTAAAATTATCGTGATTTAATATTTGTTTTAACATAATAACTAAAGCAAATAAATCATTTTTTCCACAGATGCATTCGTCATAATTTCGAGGAATATTTAATAAATTATGATATTTTGTATCTTCAATACTCTTTTGTGTTTTATTATTATAGCAAATATCTTCATGAGCACAAAGATTACGATAATTAGCTAAAAGGGGTAAATACTCAACCATACTATAGATATCAATTCCAAATACATCAGCAATTTCTTTTTGATCTTGATGTTGTAAAACCGTATATAGCTCACCTACAATTCCAAAAGATAAGACTTTAACAACAACCCAAAGGGGAATATAACCATAGAAATCAATGAAATGGGCCGTTGCCGAATGTTGCTTGCCATTAACACTAATTTGTCTTTTCATCTTGCGAATTAAATCATTAACTTGTCTTTTTCGTTGCGGATTTTGTACAAAGTTGTGGGGATTCAAATAATTGTTTTCCTTAAAGCCATGATTTTTACTCATTATGTAGGCTAATATACTTTTTAAGTTATTTTCAACAATCAAAATATTTTTAAAAATAATATTGCGAAGCTGACGATCAAAACTAAACAAAGCATATAACTCTTCAAAGTTAGTTCCTTCTTTAAAATTTCGATCTACCGGCGATTTTAAAAATAAATGGCGATATCCACTTAAAAAGAAATAATTTTCTCTTAACAAAATAGTTTTAGTTCCATTGATATCATCTATAACTAAACCTTTTTGTAAAAGAATATCGATTTGTTCATCTAATGTTTTAAATGTCTTCGCTTTCACTAGAACCACCTTATTTTTACATTATATCACAAACCACATAAATAATATAGAATTCTTTAATGTCTTTTTAAAGAAAAAAATGTGAAGTTTTGATGAAAATTATTTCTTAAGAATAATACTTTACTACAGCTTTAGCAATTGCCTCAGCCACTTTTTCTTGATATTTGCTACTTTGCAAAAGAGTCCTTTCGTCTTCATTTGACAAAAATCCACATTCTATTAAAATACCTTTTACTTTTAATTTATTATACATATAAGTAGAACTTGGTATTTTCTTTATTTCCCGATCTCCCTTTAATTCTTGATTTAAGTATTCTTGCATAACATCAGCCAGTTTTTTATTATCCTTATTATAAAAAACTTGAGCGCCTTTATAAGCACTATTAGTTAAATAATTTAAATGAATTGATAAATACATATCCGCTTTACTTTCATTAATTAATTTTATTCTATTATCAAAGTCACTTTTTTTACGATGCTTGGTATTAGGTGTTGATAAATCATAATCACCATCTCTGGTCATAACAACAGTTGCTCCATATTTAATTAAGGCTTCTTCTAAATATAAACTAATTTTTAAATTAATATCTTTTTCATAAATATTGCCATACATAGTTCCCGGATCCTCAGCGCCATGTGCAGGAATAGGAAAAGTCCAAAAATATCATTATTTCTTAAAATTCAATGTTCCATTCTATTTCTATATCT
>CANQXV010000059.1 GCA_947627895.1 uncultured Bacilli bacterium | reverse complement strand
CCGAGGTTTATTATTTCTTGATCTTATTCAAGAAGGAAACATTGGTTTAATGAAAGCCGTTGATAAATTTGACTATGATAAAGGCTATAAATTTTCCACTTATGCGACTTGGTGGATTAGACAAGCTATAACCAGAGCTCTAGCTGATCAAGCCCGGACTATTCGGGTACCAGTTCATATGGTGGAAACTATTAATAAATTAACTCGTGTTCAAAGACAATTAACCCTTGATTTAAATCGAGACCCTACTGAAGAAGAAATTGCCAAAAAGATGAATATTACGCCCGAAAAGGTAAGGGAAGTTTTAAAAATTAGTCAAGAACCATTATCTTTAGAAACACCTATTGGGGAAGAAGAAGATTCTAACTTTGGTGATTTTCTTAAAGATGAATCATGCTTATCGCCTGAAGAATTTACGGAAAATGAAATGTTAAAGAAAGAAATAAAAGAAGTATTAATGTCTTTACAAGCCAGAGAACAAGAAGTTTTAGAGTTACGATTTGGGTTAATTGATGGAACTTGTCATACGCTAGAAGAAGTAGGAAAGAGATTTAATGTAACTCGGGAAAGAATTCGGCAAATAGAAGCTAAAGCGTTACGAAAATTAAGACATCCATCTCGGGCGAAAAAACTTCGGGACTTTTTAGGTGAATAATGTTTTCCCAACGAATTAAAGCTTTGGGAGACTTAGTTAGTGCGAATAATAAAGTAATTGATATTGGTACTGATCATGCTTATTTACCTATTTATTTAGTTTTAAAAAGAGGTTTTAAGGAAGCTTTTGCTTCGGATGTATCCCAAAAAGTATTAGTTCAAGTGGAAACTAACATTGCCAAATATAAATTAAAAGATAAAATTCATGTATATTTAAGTGATGGATTTAAAGATTTAAAAGAATCTTATGATACGGCAGTAATCGCGGGAATGGGTGCTGAAACAATAAAGAAAATAGTTACAGATGCTACCTTACCTTTTGAGATAATTATTGGAAGTAATAATCATTTAGAAGTTATAAGAGAAACTTTTATGAAACTTGGTTATAAAATAATTAAGGAAGTTGTAATATATGAAGATGGGAAATATTATGATTTAATTAAATATCAAAAGGGAAGCGAATACTTAAGCATTGAAGATATAAAATATGGTAAACATCACCATAAAAAGTATTTGCAAGATATTTTAACTAAGCAAAAAATGATTTATCAGCAAAGTAAAGATGCTAAATTATTAGAAGAAATTCATTCTTTAGAAAAATTTATTGAAAAAATACCGGATTAGACATATTAGTTATGGTCTTTATTGGGGTATTTTTTTTATTTGGAAGAGTATTTTCTTTTTTTATTGGGATATCACTATGGGCAAATTCTTTTAACATGCGCATCATGCCCCGAGCATTACTAAGTAATGGTTTTGCTTGTTCATAGATGGGAATTACTTGATTAGCAAAATTAAGACTACGGTTAATACCATTTAAGATTTTAGTAAAACCAAAAGTCCGGGGAATTTGATTTGGTCCAAACATATATCTTCACCACTAGTAATATATGCTAAATTAAATAATTAGTTCAGATCAAATATCCATTTAGAGGTTGTAAAAAGATTAAGTTAATGCTATACTTATAAATATAAAATAGGGTGGTGTAAGATGAATAGTATGATGCCAGAAAGAAAAAAGAATTCGCCAATTGAAATGCTTATTCTACCTTTTTATACTATTTTAAATATTATTGTTTTTGCTTTAAAAGGATTTAAAGCTTGTTTTTATGATTTATGGATTATTATTTTTAATTCGTTAAGTTATAAATTAGATAGGCTTTATCAAGGAACTAAAGAAGAAAGTCTTTCTAGTGATGATATTTATGAGCGAACAAGAAAGATAAAGAAGCCTAAAGTTTATCATTATAGTGATCGAAAATTAGCTAAATTAGAAGAAGAAAAGGCTTTATTATTACAAGATTTGCAAGAAGCTGGAGCAACTAGAAGTAAAACCCCGCATATTTATCTTTTTACCGTTAAAGAACCAGGTACAGGAAGAATTTTTACGAGTACGATGCCCGGTTTTTCGAAACTAGATATTAACTCATTTTTACTTAATGAAGGTTATGAAGTATATAGTATTAAAACTAATTCATGGTTAGATATGTTAAACCAAAAAACAACTTTCTTAGGCAATAGAAGAATGAGCACCAAAGATTTAATATTTTGGTTAACTCAATTATCGACTTATATTAAAGCAGGTTTAACATTGAATGAATCAATTAAGATTTTAACAAATCAAATTAAAAGTAATAGTTCAAGAGAAAGAGCTTTTCAATCTATTTCTTACGAATTAACTTTAGGGGAACCATTTTCGACGGCTTTAGAAAAACAAGGCGATATGTTTCCGGCTTTACTTATCAATATGATAAAGGCTGCGGAAGCTAGTGGTACTTTAATTGAAACCTTAGATGATATGGCGGATTATTATACGGAAGTCGATAAAACTCGTAAAGAAATGGTTAGTGCTATGACTTATCCAACTATCATTACAGTTTTTGCTTTTGTTGTTGTCGGTTTTATTTTAATATATGTTGTTCCTCAATTTACGGAAATCTATAATGATTATGGGGCTGAAATTAATAGTTTTACACTGTTTATTATTGGAGCTAGTGCTTTTTTGAAAAGTAATATTTTCTTAATTATTTTAATTATTTTAGCTATTATTTTAGGTATTATCATTGCTTATCGGTCCGTGAAATTATTTAGAACTTATTTTCAAATTTTGCTTATGCATATTCCGGTTGTTAAAAATATAATAATTTATAAAGAATTAACGATATTTGCTAAAACTTTTGCATCCCTTTTAAAGAATAATGTCTTTATTACGGAAAGTATGGATATCTTAAGTAAAATAACTAATAATGAAATATATAAAGCAATTCTTTATCGAACTATTAATAATATTGTTAAAGGTGAAAAAATTAGTGAGGCCTTCAAAGATCACTGGGCAGTTCCTGATGTTGCATATTATATGATTGTAACTGGGGAATCTACTGGTCGGCTTGCTGATATGATGCAAAAGGTTAGTGAATATTACCAAGAATTACACCGCAATATTGTAAGTAACTTAAAAGCCTTTATCGAACCAATTATGATATCTTTTTTAGCAATAGTCGTTGGTGGTATCATTATTGCTGTTATTATTCCGATGTTTGGTATTTATGGCACAATTCAATAGGAGCTAGTTATGGAAATATTATTCTTTATCTTAGGGCTATTATTTGGCTCCTTTTTTCTAGTTATAGGTATAAGACTTCCTAAAGGAGAAGATGCTTTATTTTCGAGAAGCCATTGCGATACCTGTAATCATACTTTAAAATGGTATAATTTAATTCCTATATTTTCTTATCTTTTTCAAAGAGGAAAGTGTAGTTATTGTCATCAAAAAATAAGTCCTTTAAACTTAATCGTGGAACTAGCAACGGGTATCTTATTTATGGTAGGTTACATTATGTATGGCTTATCTTATGAATTTTATCTTTATTTAACCATAGTATCTTTAATGATTCTTATCTTTATTAGTGATTTTTTATACCTAATTATTTTAGATTCGCCTTTAGTTATTGCTTCCATCTTAGTTATTATCTTAAAAATGTCTTATTTAGGTGTAACTGAAGGCTTAATTGCTATTCTAAATGGTATTTTACTATTTTTAGTAATGTATTTTATTCAATATTTGGGCGGTAAAATATTTAAAAGAGAATCTTTAGGTGGTGGCGATGTTAAATTTGCTTTTGTAATTGGTTTAGTTTTAAATCTTCAATTAGGCCTTATGACACTAATTCTTTCAACCTTTTTAGCTTTACCATATTCAGTAGCTTCACTTTATTTAACAAAAAATAATGAGGTTCCTTATGGACCCTTTCTAGCTGGAGCTCTAACTATTGTTTTTATCTTTATGAATAAGTTTCAAGCTTTATTAGATTTAATTTTTAGATTTTAAATAATATTATTTACAAATTAATCATCGGCAATATATAATATAGTTAAAAGTTAATAAAGAGAATAATTATTATAAAGGTATAATGACATGAAAATAATAATTGATACAGATTTAACTAATGAAATTGATGATTATTTTTCATTAGTATACTGTTTAAAAAGCAAAATTGAAAAAGATCTTGTGGCCATTACTTTAGAACCATATGATCCTTTTTGGCATGATTATGGTTTTAATTGTGTTATGGATAAAAATCTTGAGGTAGCAAAAGAAATAGTTAATATATTAAATAAAAATCCTAATTTAATATATGCTGGTAGTTTAGATTTTTTTCAGAATGTCGATAAAAATAAAGATATCGCTGCGGTTAATAAAATTATTGAAATAGCTATGCACGAAAAGGTTTTAATATTAGCTATAGGATGTTTAACAAATATCGCTTTGGCTATTGAAAAAGAGCCTAGTATTGCCAAAAATATTACTCTTTATTGGTTAGGAGGAAGAAGCGATAATTATAAAATAAAATATACCCGAAATAATCATATTGAGTTCAATCTAAGACAAGATATAAAGGCAGCACAAATAGTTTTTGATTCTGTTTTTGACATAACAATGATTTATTCTAAAGAAATTGCGGGTAATATAAGAATTCCCTTTGATACAATGCAAGCAAAATTAAAAAATTCTAATGAAATATGTAATTATTTATTAGAAAAATATTTATCTATAGATTTAGTAAAAGTAATGGGATGTAAAACTTTATATGATATAGCAATTCCTATCTTATACACTCATCCTGAATATTTTAAAATTGAACCTGCCAAAATTAATAAAATAACCGCTGAAGGTAACTATATTTTTGATGGTAAGATGGCAAATAAAGTAAAATATTGCTCACAATTAAATAATGAAAAAGTAATTAATGAATTATTAGCAATAATAAAAAATTAAACCAGTGATAAAGATGGAAAAAGAAAATAGAAAATATATAGCAATAATACCGTTTCTAAAAAAATTTATAAGAGTTTTCTTTAATTTATTTTTCAATGTATATATCTTGAAAGTAGTAAATAACGATTTAATTCAATATAAGAAAGAACATATACTTACCTATAATATTTATATGACAATTGGTCAAATAATAAGTTATATTTTAGTATATGTATTATATAATTATTTTTATGATATCAATATATTATCAGTAGCGGTTTCTGTTTTAATGTTTTTCTTAATAATATCAACGATTTACTTGAATAAATCAATACGTTGTATAAAAGAAAACTCTAAAATATAATATGCTTAGTTAAAAGAGGGGAGAATAACAATGAGAATTGGAATAGATATAGATGGTGTTTTAACTAATATTGAACAGTATCAACTGGATGTTTGTAGTAAATATGCCTATGAATTATTTAATAAAGAAATAAAAAATGGTAATGAATATGATACAATGGATATTTTTGGTTTAACAAAAGCCGAAAATGATGAATTATGGTCCCATTGTATTTTAGATTATGGTATAAATGAAAGACCCCGAAAATTTGCTAGGGAGATAATTAAAAAACTGAAAAATGATGGCAATGAAATTTATATTATAACTGCTAGAACTAATACTGAGAGGGATGATCAAAGTGGTGAAAAAAACCGGGATATGGTTAAAACTTGGTTAAAAAATAATGATATTTATTATGATAAATTAATATTTAGCTCGAGAGATAAATTCGAAATATGTAAAAGTAATAAAATAGATTTAATGATTGAAGACAAAGTAGATAATATAAATAAAATTTCTTTAATTATACCCGTAATATGTTTTAATGCTTGCTACAATAAAGAATGCGTAGGAGAAAATATAATTAGGTGTTATAGTTGGTATGATGTATATAATAAAATAAGAAATATGTATTAAAAAAAAGATATTTTGCGAATATCTTTTTTATCTAATAATATAAACTAGTATAGAAGCAACTGTACTTCCTACCATTAGGATTAGCATTGTCCAAATAGCAATTTTTTTTACTTTTTTATTCAAAATAATCACCTCAATTTATGTATTAAATTTATCATATTTTTATGAATTTTGCAATATATTTGAATAGGTGTGTTAATCCTTTTTTAAAATGATACCTTATCATTAATAGAAATGATACCAATATATCAATGTTGTATAATATCTCTT
>CANQXV010000058.1 GCA_947627895.1 uncultured Bacilli bacterium | reverse complement strand
GACTTTTAACATATAATCCAATAAAATTTCTCTATCATCCTTTGGCAATTTGTAAATGTTCCTATATAGCACTTTGGTGTTAATTTCTTCTAAATACACATCTTCTGGGGAAGGTGAAGCGTGGCCTTTGCTCGCCAAATAACTATCCATATCAAAGTTCTTGGATTCCCCCTTAATTTTTGAAAAACCAACTTCGTGTCTACGAATTTTTCTATCTAAACTTTCTGGTTTAATCTCTTTGCTCATCACAACTCCTAAATTGATTATATCATATTTAGTTGCGAGTTGTATAACTTAAAACAGAACAATTAGTGATTGTCGAATCTATAATACTATAATCATTATTATGAGAAGATTGGCAATATCACAAAAGATATAACCGATGAATTACCTTTTGAAATACCAGATGATTGGACTTGGATTAGACAATTTAATATTTGCTGGCTGGAAAATGGAGAAAAAGTTAAAGGAGAGCTGTTACCATATTTAGAGGTAAAAGTTATCAGAGGACAAAAAAAACCAAATTATATAAATGAAGGTGTAAAAATTTATCCTTATCAAAAAGTCATTTTGGTAGATGGTGAAAATTCTGGAGAAATTATGACCCCGTTTTGTGTTGGGTATATGGGAAGCACTTTTAAAATATTTTCAGCAACCAATATGATTTCTTACGATTATTTATTGCAAATATTCAAACTGAACAGAGAACTTTATCGTAACTCGAAAAAAGGAGCTGCGATACCGCATTTAAACAAAGAATTATTTAAAAATTTTCTTATCCCTTTACCACCATTAAACGAACAACAACGCATTGTTGACAAGATTGAAAGGCTTTTTAGTTTGATATAATATTAGTTTGTTATAATTTTACTATCCATTAAAAGGAGGTAAAATTATGGATACATTTAAAGATTTTTTAGTCAAGCAAAATTTGTCTAAAAACACAGTATCCGCTTATTTGACTGCCGTAAGCGGGTATCAAACATTTTGTGAGGATGTAACAAAGAAAAATTTACTCTTATATAAAACTCACTTAATTGAAAATTTTAAGGCCAAATCGGTTAATCTTAAAATTCAGGCAATCAATAGATATTTGGAATACATAGGAAAAGCAAACTTGCGATTGAAGTTTGTTAAAGTGCAGCAAAGATTATTCCTAGAAAACGTGATTAGCGATGCCGATTACGTTTTTTTCAAAAGAAAATTAAAACGAGAACCCAACTTGGAATGGTATTTTGTTGTTAGATTTTTGTGTGCTACAGGTGCACGTGTTAGTGAATTAATTAAAATCAAAGTTGAGCATGTTAAAATAGGCTACATTGATCTTTACGCTAAAGGAGGTAAAATTCGTAGAATTTATATACCAATTACTTTACGAAAAGAAACGATAAAGTGGCTTGAGACATTACATTTAGACAGTGGCTATATTTTTAGAAATCGTTTTGGTGAAAGAATTACTACACGAGGAATTTCTCAGCAACTTAAAAATTTTGCACTAAAATATGGAATTGATCCAAAAGTTGTTTATCCTCATTCTTTTAGACACCGCTTTGCTAAAAATTTTTTGGAAAAATTAAACGATATTGCTTTACTTGCTGATTTAATGGGACATGAGTCTATAGAAACAACAAGAATTTATCTCAGAAAAACAGCGACGGAACAACAAGAAATTGTTGACAAAATTGTGACATGGTAGAAAACAAAAAGCACTTCAAAAGAACTAAATTTGAAGTGCTTTTTATTTGCTTTTATAAATTATTATGAGAAATTAAATTTTAATATACCAAAGTCATGGGTGGTTTTGCCTTTAAAATCATGTTTGCTACCTATGGAAACTAAAAAACCTTCCGGCGATTATTTTGATTATATTGATATAGATGCTATTGACAACAAAAGGGCGATCGTAACAAGACCAAAACATTTAAAATCTGAAAACGCACCAAGTCGAGCAAATCGCAAACTAGATGAAGGAAATGTGTTGTTCTCTATGGTTAGACCATACTTACGAAATATTGCTATCGTAACAGCCAATTTACATAATTGCATTGCATCTACAGGGTTTTATGTTTGTAGACCAAAGTCCTTTTTAAATACAAATTATTTATATTATTTTCTTTTGTCTTCACATGTTATTGCTTCTGTAATGCCATATATGAAGGGCGAAAATTCTCCATCCATTCATGTAGAAAATTTAGAAACTGTACTTTTGCCGTTGCCTCCAATAAATGAGCAGATAAGAATATATATACGAATACAAAAATTATTTAATTATATTGATTAAATTTTCCAGTTTATCAACGATACGATATTGCTCTTTTGTAGGTGGTAATATCAAATAAAAAGATTGAATTTTTTCTTTTGATATATTCGGTTGCGCTCCTCCAGCACCTAGCTCGATTAAATTTTTTCTATTTGCCATCAGAAAATAAAATAAAAATTTATTAAATATTCCGGTATAAAGAGTACATCCACAGCAAGCTTGATTAGTCGCAATAGGTATACTATTTATAGCGAGCTTTCCTATAGTTGCCCCATACATGGCGACAAGAACATTGCCCGGTTTATTAATAGTTAATGAACACTCGGCTAAAGCTTTTTCTGTAATAAGTTCATTAGATTTGTTAAGTGATAGACTATCATTAAGTTCGCCAGTCTTTATCCATGGTATATTACCAAAATAGTATGAAGAATCATTTCTGTCAGGTGTGGAACCCGATTTCCAATTCCCGGCTGCAGAAAGAGTCGTTAAAACCCAATTTATAGGTAAATTCTCATAATAATTTTTATCATCACCTTGATAAATGAAACTTTCATTTTTATCTCGCTTGATTTTCCCTTCTTTTATTAGCTTTTCTTTTTCTGCTTTTATTCTCTCTAAAAGCACACTTGCAGGTTCATCATTTGGATCTTGCCTAACAAGTTTTCCTTCAATTGCACACTGCAAAATGGACTTTTTAAGTTTTTCTGCAAATTCACTCTCTAGTTTAGTTAATTGATTCTCTAGTTTATTGTATTTTTCTAACAATGGTTCAAATGATTTTATTTTTTCAACTATTCGTTCTTGTTCAAACAATGGAGGTAAAGGAATGATAAATTCTTTTAAGTTATTAATGCTCACACCGCCAATTATGCCAGATAATGAAGATTTGAAAATATTTATAAATGTTTGAGTTTGCAAAATATAAAACAAATATAAATCGTTAATGATAAAAGTATTAAAACATGCTAGTTTATTACCAAAACATACACTTTTTTGTGTAAATGCTATCTTTTTGCCTGCACTCCCACCTTCAATACATAACAAAATTTTATTTTGTGGAGCAATCCTAAACGATGTATTAAATGGTATAATTACTCCATTGTCATATTGTATTGTTTTGCCAAAAGATATATCTTTTGTTGAAATATAATCGTAACCTATGTTTCTATTTGAATATTTAACTTTTTTTTCGTTCTCATTAATACTATTGCCATTATATATTTCTGATGTATTTTTCAATCTAATCCAAGTCCAATTATCTGGTATTTCAAAAGGTAATTCATCGGTTATATCTTTTGTAATGTTGCCAATCTTCTCATAATAATGATTATCGTCACCTTTAAATATTCGAGATTCAACTTTTTCTTTTTTTATTTTGCCTTCGGCAATAAGTTTTTTCTTTTCTTCGTAGATCTTATCGACAAGCACGCTAGCAGGCTCATCGTTAGGATCTTGCTTTACAAGTTTTCCCTGTATGGCTAATTGAAGAATAGATTTTCTTATTTGATCGGCAGTTAGGTTCTTAATTGTCTTCATCTAATAATTCCAAAATTTTTGCTAACGTTTGTTCTATTTCTTTGTTATATTCATGTCGCTTTTCTTTAAATTGTTTTATAAGTTCTTTTGGCTCTAGTATCTCTTCTTCTTCGTGAGGATATCCACATAAATCCAAATTATAATGCAAATCTTCTAATTCTTTTTTTGTATATTTTTTCGCTTTAGGAAATTCGTCAATAGTAATCTCTTTTCTGTTATTCCACCATTCTATAACAGGATTGAAATGTTCTAATAATATAGGTTTGGTTTTGGAAAAGTTTTTGTATCCTTCTGGCATATCCATACGATAAAACCATGTTTCTTCAGTTGAATGAGTATTGTCAAAAAATAAAATATTAGTTGTGATTGGTGTATAAGGCGCAAAAACACTATGAGGCATTCTAATTACAGTATGTAAATTAAATTCATTCAAAAGTTTTGATTTAATATTTACTTTTGCATTATCTTCCCCAAATAAGAAACCATCAGGAATTATAACTGCGCAGCGGCCATTCCTTTTTAGCCTATACATAATTACATTCATAAACAAGTCGGCAGTTTCACTGCTTCTTAGTTCTGCAGGGAAATTATTCTTAACAGAATCTTTTTCTGAACCTCCATAAGGTGGGTTCATCAAAATAATATCAAATTTGTCAGATTCTTTATAATCTCTTACATTCTTTTCAAGAGAGTTATCGTGATAAACTCTTGGCTCATCCACATCGTGAATTAACATATTAGTTATGCACAAAAGATAGGGCATAGGTTTCTTTTCTATACCATAGATAGTTTTATTATAAAGTTCAATATCTTCAACTGTTTTTTTACTTGCCTCTAAATATTTTAATGTGGATGTTAAGAATCCACCTGTTCCACATGCAAAATCCGCAACACTTTCACCAAGTTTAGGATCAACCATTTTAACCATAAAATCTGTTACTGCTCTTGGGGTATAAAACTCGCCCGCATTACCAGCACTTTGAAGGCTCTTTAATATTGTTTCATAAATAGTTCCAAATTCATGTCGTTCTTTATATTCCAAAAAATCTACAGACTCGTTAATTACATTTATAACTTGTCTTAGCAAAACACCATCTTTCATGTAGTTTTGAGCATCTTCAAAAACATATTTAACAATTCTTTGTTTTAATGGGGTTTCTTCTGAAATATCAAGTGCCTTTAAAGCAGGGAATAGTTGATTGTTTACTAAATTTAGCAAACTTTCCCCAGTTAAAGCTTTACCATCTTTTTCGTCTATAGCCCAATCACTCCATCTTAAACCTTTTGGTATAATGCTTTTGTAATTTTCATCGTTTAATTCCCATATTTGTTCTTTGGCATCATAAACCTTTAAGAAAAACATCCAAGTCATTTGACTTATTCTTTGCGCATCGCCATCAACTCCCGCATCATTTCTCATAATATCTTGAATTCTTTTTACTAAACTACTTGTACTCATCTTAAACTCCTTTTATTAAGCTGCGTAAATTTGAGTTTTTAACTCTTTTACTGCCTTTAAATATCCTTGTAATCCGCCGAACAATTTAACGATTGAAAGTGGATTTCCAAACTGCCTAAATTCTTCTAATTGTAAAATAGTCCTATCTTCAAAATCTGAAACACCTTCAGTTGCATATTTATCAAGAAGTTGCATTAATACTTTTTTTGCTTTATCGGAATATTTCTCAAAATATCCTTTTTGTTTTACCTTTCTAGCTCTTTCACTTTTCGTTAAAGGTTTCTTGTCGTAAGCAATATGGCAAATTAAATCAAAATCATCAAGGTCGGGATTATTAACTTCTTTTCTTAAAACATCTAGTAATATTCCTTGATTCTTTAATTCGTCAATAATAACTTTTCTTTTTTCGTCACCATTCCACTTATTTAAAAAGTCATTTAAAGTTGCATATTCTTTCAAAATATTTTTTCTGCTATAATCTTTTAAATCTTCAGTAATTAATTTCCCATCCTTGTCATAATATTGAACTCGTTCAGACATAACGAATACATCTACACCGCGAACCCTTATTTTTTCTTTTTTATTATGGTTATCTACATCTATAATTCCAGGATATTCTGGTTCATCGATCACAGTTCCACCAACTTGTTCACCATTATCAGTTGTATCGGTTTCTTTTGGCGGTAAAGGTTCACCATTTTTTGGTTCTAAAACACAAATGGCAGGGCCATTAAAATTAGGATCGGCAAACATTCTACTTGCATCTCTAAAGTCGAGAATTGTAAAATATAACTTGCCATAGTCTTCTCTGATTCGTGTGCCACGACCGATAATCTGTTTAAATTCGGTCATTCCATTTTCTCCGAATATATTATCCAAAACAATTACTTTACAAGTTTTACAATCTACCCCTGTTCTCATTAGTTTACTAGTTTTAACAATAGTAG
>CANQXV010000057.1 GCA_947627895.1 uncultured Bacilli bacterium | reverse complement strand
TGAGTTACAGGAAGTCTGCAACTCACCTCACCGTGCTTTGTAGTACACACTCCTTCAAGGTTGATATTATAAATATAGAATAAATTTTGTTCAAGTTTCATGAATATGTGTGCCTTGAACGAAGTGAAAGGAATGTATGGTTTTTATGATTATATATTTAGTAAGACATGGGCAAACAGAGGCCAATAAATTTGGATTACTTTTAAGTTCTAAGGATGAACCTCTAAATTCATTTGGTTTAAAGCAGGCCGAAAAAGGTAAGGAACTTTTGAAAAGCATTAATTTTGATATTTGTTTTACATCTCCTTTTGCAAGAACGATGGAAACTGCCAACATTATTTTAAATAATAAAACAACAATTATTAATGATAATCGGTTAAGAGAAAGAGATTTTGGTCTTTTAGAAAGTAAAAACCAAAAAAAATATGATGCTAGCTTTTGGAATTTAAAACTTAACAAAAGTGATTATGAGGTTGAAAGTATTCAAGATTTATTGCAAAGAACTAAGGAATTTTATGAATATTTAAAGGAAAATTTTGCAGATAAAACAATCCTTATTGTAAGTCATGCAGCAACTATTAGAGCCTTGCATTTTAATATTGTAGGATACACCAATAAAACTAACTTTTTGGCTTTTAAAGTACCTAATTTAGCAATTTTTAAATATATACTTTAAAGTTTTTTTAACTCTTTTTAAAGAAAAACTTACAAACTCGGGATGTCTGTAAGTTATTTTTTTATTGATTTAATATCCATTCACAAATTAATTTTTTAATGGCATAGTATTCTTGTTCTTCAAATTGCATATTGGCAATACAAAATCTTTTCGAGGCAATATGGGAACAAAACATACACTCATATAAATCAAAACAATCTTGAATAAATAGAGAATTACTTACTTTATTGGAACATATAACATTATAACTATTACTACAATCTTTTGAATCATCACACCTAATACTAAAACTACAAGTTCCTGATCTTTGTGATGCTAGTAAAAATTCACAATCGCCACAAGAATCACAATAAATTAAGTTCTTAGAATCACTACAATCGGTACATCTATAAATATTTTCACAACGATAAATAGTATCACTTTTTGCAACATTAAGCGAATCGTAAACTCTTTCGGTAGTAGTTAGGTTAATGGTATTCCAAATATCAATTAATTCTTGTAAGTTGTTAATTTCTTTTTTAGGTAGCATCCATCCTTCAGTTTCATCTCTTTTTTCCATATTTTTATTGGTAATAAATTTGCCACTTCCTATGGCATCCGCCCAAGTTATTTCATTAGTAGTTGAATCATTTACTTGTTTGGGTAGTTTAATATCAAAGGCATACTTTTCTAGTAAAGTTTCTAAAGAATAATTATTATTCTTATCAAAGACATTTTTAAATATTTTATTAACAATTTCTAAAGCTATTACATCATTCATTTTTTTAAACTCCTTTCTTACCTGTGGAATTAGCTATTAAAATATCTTTTAAATTTATATTAGTATTTATTTTAAAATTAGTATTATTTTGTGCATTATTTTCATCAATTGTATTACTATTATTGATGTCTGTTTTCTTCATCCGTGGAATACTTATAAAATCTAAGGTGGTACCTTTAAAGGCTGGTAATAATATCCCGTTGGCCTCAATTCTAGCTACACATTCCCGATTATTAAGTTCCGTTAGTAATTTTACTTTTCTTTCTTTCGAATCATCTAAAGGTATTTTCATATTAAAGTTATCAACTAAGACATTGGCATCCAATTTTGATACTCTAAAGATAAAGTAGTTAATAACATTAGCAAATATTGAATTTTTTAACTCTTCAGATATTTGATTAAAATATTGACCGGCTAGAATTAACGATAAATTATATTTTCTAGTCTCGGATAAGAAACGAGCTAAAATTGGATTTTCAATAATGGCCACTTCATCAATAATAAATATAATATGTTCATCCATTTCCCGTTTTTGGACAATAGTTAATAATTGTTGCATAATAAGTCCTGCGATTGTTTTGGTAACTTTATCCCCAAGTTTGGTTCTATCTAAAGAAAATAATGTTAAAAAATTATTTTTAAGAGTATTATTTAAATTATCATTATTTTGATTAGAATTAAATACGGGTAACATTTGCATTTCATCAATAAAACCAATGATAGGTGAAATAGCTTCCCCATAAGATTTAGTTTTAAGCTCATTAAAATCCGTTAGAAAGAACTCCATTACACTAATAGGAAGATTATATTTTAACTTTCTAATTAGGTTATTTCGATATTCTAAATCTAAAAGTAATTTTCTTAAATTAGTAAAATTAAATGACTCAGCAGTTAATAATAAATGTAGAGAATGTCTTAATACCCGTTCCAATTTGGAATTATATTGATCCGCTAGTAAAGACTTAAATAAATCTAACAAGACTTCAGTAGTTGCAACCGTATCTTTACTATTATTCATAAATAAATCAATGCTATCCAAATTATTATTAAAATCGATTACTTTACCTAAGCCTCCAATATCATTTTCTAAGGAAGCATGGGGATCAATTACAACAATTTTGTATTGACTCTTAAGGCTTGCATTTTTATTAATATTATTTATAAGAAGACTTATTAACTTTGATTTTCCGGTTCCTGATGAACCAAATATAACGGTATGTTTATCAAAACTAAAATTATTTTGATTTAAGTAAAAGTTTCCTTGTAAATAGGGAAAAGTATCAATAGATAGTATTGCATTACTTGCATCACTACTTAATAAATGTAATATTTTATTAATATCTAAATATTTTGGTGATGCTTTATAAAAATATCTTTTATTTCCTTCAAAGTCGGCCGTTAAAATATTAGTTGGTAATGCTAATAAAGCATGATATTTTTTTATTTGATCATTTTTATTTAAATAATAATTAATCGATGTTTTAATCTTATCTTCATATAGTTTTAAAAAAGTAATTTCTAATTGTAAAAGAGTACCTTTATTTTTAATTTCACTATAATTAATTAAATCAATAATACTACTTCCTATTTTAGGCAAGGAAAACAAAGTAATATTTGGTTTTAATTTTGGTACCTCTGTTACGGGCTTTAACAAAAATGAATTTAAATTATTGATGGTAGCTGGTAAAGTACATCTAGTTTTAACAAAATATCTTATTTCATTTTTATTGTTGGTAATTATTATTTTCCATTTTTTTAAAAATCCATTGTAATTAGAAATAGTTTTAATTAATTCAAACCATTCTTCTTTAGAAACATTACTTTTAGTTAAATATATTTCAGATGTAACCCCCATTTTTCTTCACCTCGCTTATCAGTATAGCAATAAAGGCCAAGAAAAAACTGACTTTTTACCAACGAGTTTTGTCAGTTTTAATAAATAGCAACTAAAAAGTCGGTTACACCATCATGATAATATTCTAATTCCGGTATTTCTCTTAAGTTATATTTTACAGATGGTAAAAATTCTTCATAGAATTTATTGGATATTTCTTGAATATCTTGAGGTTGTTGCGAGTTAATACGAAACTTTAACCATTTACTCTCTGGAATAACAATATGTTCAAATTCTGGTATTCCTTTATCATACAAGCAATAATATTTTTGAGTTTCTTCGCGTTCAAAATCATAAGTAATCATCCCATAAGTAACAGGGCCATATTTTTCTAAGTATTTATCTTCCGTTTGTCTAAAAAAGATTGGGGCATCTTGTCTAATTGTAGCATTACTTGTTTTCATACCAATCCCATATAAATTTAATTCGGATAGATTAATTATTTCATAATCAAGTTCGGTAGTTAAATTTATTTCTTCATTAAATATAATGCGTGGAAAGTTTTTAAGTTTAGTTTCTTTATTTACTAAACTTGGTTTAATTCCATGAAATTTTTCAAAGGCTCGTGAAAAAGAGGTTGCATTCTCATATTGGTATTTAAAAGCCACATCAATTATTTTTTCATTTCCTTCATATAAATCAAATCCCGCATTTGATAGTCTTCTTTTGCGAATATATTCTGATAAGGAAATACCTGCAATCATAGTAAATAATCTTTGCAAAGTATAAACATTAACCCCAATAAATTTAGCCAATGTTTCATAATCAATTTTTTCTTCTAAATTATCATCAATATATTTAGTTATTTCATTTAAGGCTTTATAAATATTCATTTAGTATCACCCATTTATTATTATATCATTTATTTCATATTATTGATTTATTAATTACTTTAGATAAAAAATTATGTTAAAATAATGGTATAAACAAAGGAGAAAAAATGAATAATTATATTATCATACATGGGAGTTTTGGTTCCAAAGATGGCAATTGGTTTCCGTGGTTAAAAGAGTATTTAACCCAAAAAGGGAAAGAGGTATTAGTCCCTCAAATGCCCATTGGTGTCGGAAATCAAAATTTTGAAAATTGGTCCAGTGTTTTGAATCAATTAAATATTAACGAAAATACAATTATTATAGCGCATAGTATAGCTCCAATATTTATCTGTAAATATTTAATAACAAATAAAATAAAAGTTAAAAAATTAATATTTGTATGTGGATTTAATAATTATTTAGGAATAAATCCAGATTTTGATTCTGTTAATAAGCCAATGTTTACCGATAACTTTGATGATGTAAAGCTCTATTGTAATGATATAGTATGCTATTATTCAGATAATGATCCATACGTTAAATATAAAGCTGAAAAAGATTTTGCTGATAAACTTAGCAGTAGGCAATATGTTATAAAAGATGGTGGTCACTTAAATGCAGAATCAGGATATACAAAATTTGAAGATATAGTAAAGGAAATATAATTAATTTTTATAATTAACAAAAAAAAAGAAAAAAGTAAATGGGAAAAATACTTTTCTTTTTTCTTGTGTGCTTTATTTTAAATTATTGTATTCTTCTTTCAAGAAATCGCTTAAATCTTTAATTAAATGTATTTCAACAGCTTTTCTAAATAATAATTCATTGTAGGAAGCATCTTTATTTTCAAAAAAACTAGAATTTTTAACAGTTATAAAATAATTAATTTCATCTAAAACTTTATTTCTTAAATTTTCATCATTACTAATTAAAAGGCTAGGTATACCTTCAATTCGCGTTAAACAGCCAATAGCCTTTTCTCTATACATATCTTCATTTAATTTTTTTAATTCTCTTTTTGTAATTGTTTTTTCATTTTTAAAATTACTTATAACATTATACGCATTAGAATAGTCATATCTTTCATCATCAACATATCCTATATAGCACATTCTAATGCTAGAAACTAAATAATTTAATGTTCCTTCATAATCATCATCCTCAATATCAAAATCTTTTAATTTCCACCAATAAAAATCTTCATTTGATTCGGTAATGGAATCCATATTACTTTTAATACTTGCTAAATCACTGTCAATGGAAGACCAACTTTTATTAATTTGGGATATATCAATTTTATAATTATAATTTTTATAAATAAATATTGATATAAAAATGGTTATCACTACTAAAGCAATTAAACCGATACTAATTAGCGTTTTCTTTTTCATACTCTTCCTCCAATATAAATTATTTATTTCATAAATATTATACAATATTTAAATTTTTTTAGATAGTGGCACTATAAAAAAAGGAAATGCAACTTTAATAGGGAATAATAAAAGTAAGAGGTGATAAAAATTGAGCGATATAAATGGTTTTGACAACGAATATGCTTTTGTTTTAGAACTAAATAATAAAACTATTAAAGAATTAAATCCGGCCTATAGGGATTTAATTGAGACTATTTTTCCTAATGAAGATGAAAATTCTTTAATTAAATGTTGGCGTAATCATTATCCCCAAAAATCCGATATTTTAGTTAAAATAAACAATAAACTTAGAGGCATTAGCATTAAAAAAGGAATTAGAAATTCCGTCCATGTTGAGCCAATCTCCGAATTTATTAGTTTTTTAATAACCAATAATGTTTCTAGAGATAGCATAATCGAATATTTAAAATTTCATTATGCTGATGGAACTACGAATGGTAAAGGGTTAAATAGAATATCTACTGAAGAATATAAAGACAAGAACCCCGAAAAAATTGCTAAAATAAATGCTGAATTAGGTAATGAACAATTATTAATAAAAGCCATTGACAGGTTTATTATTCGAGGAACTAATTCTATTTATCCTATTTCAGCATTAATTTATGGTGAAGTTGATGATTTTGTTTTTATAACGAAAGATGATATTGTTAATATAATCTTAAGTAAAAAAGATACTTATTCATCAACCGTTCATTTTAGTGTGCTTACAGCTCAACCCAAAAATAGATGCTTAAACTATAATCCTAAATATGAGAAAGACCGATTTTGTGTTCAAATAAAATGGTATAGTGTATTTGATGACATAGTGGAAAATATGTATTTAAAAGAGGAAAAGAAAAGAAAGGATTTTTAATTTTTTAGCTTGCTATCTTCCAGGCTGATTACGTGGGTATAAAAAAACTAGTCTTGTAAAAAAAACTAGTCAAATTCTTAAAATGGAGCGAGTGTCGTAGTTATCTACAACTCTTTTCCAATAACGAAAGAGTACATATAATCTTCCGTTGTTAG
>CANQXV010000056.1 GCA_947627895.1 uncultured Bacilli bacterium | reverse complement strand
CACTTCCTGAGCAGGATTTCCACCTGCTAAATTATAAGACCTTAACCTGGTCGCACTATATATATATATATATATATATGCAAGGAATATTTTATGTCTTGACACTTTTCGTGTAAAATCCGTGAATAGTAACGGAATATTTTCAAAATTGACGAAGATTTGTCGTTTTATTTATAACTTGTATAATTCTAAAAAATATAGTATATTATAAATATGTTACCGGTCAGGTAACGCCTATGGAATATAGACGCTACACCAATTTCTTGGCTAGCGTCGTTTTTTTATATTAATTTTAATATAATTAAAATCAATAAAATTATTATTACTAGGAGAATTCCTTCTCTTTTCATAGCCATCACCTACCCTTTCGTTATACCTAGTTGAGTACAAAACCCCCTTAAGAAAACTACTCAGATAAAATTATGGTAGGCGCTACTAACCAATAACAAGTACTCTATTATAATTAATAAAATATTATTTTCAATACTTTCGACAAAACATAGCAAAATTAGACAAACAAAAACAAGATTGAAATTTTTAATCTTGTTTTTACTTTTATAAAACTACGAAAACCATTACACTTAAGAAAACGATATAAAGGATAAAAGTAATCCAACCATTAATCATATCTTTAGGATGGCTCTTACCTTCAAGGCCTAAGGCCATGGTAACTAAGAAACCACCAATTAAACCACCAACATGGGCTAAAACATCTATTCCCGGAATAAGAAAACCAATAAGTAAATTGACAACGATAATCGGAATAATTTGATTTCTTAAAACTGAATTTAAATATAAGCGGTAGTGATAACCAAAATATAAAAGGGAACCTAAAAGACCAAAGATGGCTCCACTAGCCCCAGCTGAAACACTAGAACCAGATATAAGCGAAAATAAACTGCCACTTATAGCGCTTAAAATGTAGATAGCTAAATACTTCCATTTTCCCACATAAGTTTCTACTTGACTACCAATAATGGATAAAGAATACATATTAACAATTAAATGTACTAAACCAATATGAACAAAAGCACAAGTAAGTAACCGCCACACTTGCCCTACTTTAACTAAAGGTCCAAAGTTAGCTCCAAACCTAATTAAAGTTTCAATATCTTGGGAACCATTACCTAAAAGATACATTAAAATAAAGACAATAATATTAATTACAATAATAGCTTTAGTAATAATAATCTTTTTTGGTGAAAATACTTTTTCAAATAATTTATTACTTTTAATTGTTTTTTCATTGATATCATTTGTCACATTAATAATTAAATCAATGTTATTTTCACCTTCAATTAAATCTTTTTGAATAGAGGGAAAAGCATTAACTAAAGCATTATTTTCTTTTATTTCGGCCATAGAATCAACTTTAATTGAATCAATATTATATTTGGGATCCATTTTTACTTTATTACTTACATCTAGGCAAATATTTAAAGTACTTACTTTAAAAGATAAAGTTTTTCTTTTAATTTGTTTAATAATATAGCGAATCTTAAAAATATCAACCATATATTGTTCATCATTATAGATTGATTTTGCATTAATTCTAATAACCCGATATGGTCCTTCTAAGTTTTCAAGCCAAATTTCCTCGTGAGCGCCTTGGACATTAATCGGTACATAGTTTTCTTTAGTTATAAAATAATGAGCTAAACTCATCATTATTTCATCATTTTTATTTAGGGAAATTAATGACATTTCTTTTTTCTCCTTGTTCTTATATTCTACTATAAAACATATATTTAGTAAAGAGGAGGATAATATGTTTTATTTTATCTATATTGCATTTATTATCTTTATAAGTATTACAATTTATCAATTAATAAATAGGAAATTATTAACTGATGATTTACTTTTTTTAATTCTTTGTAATTATTTATTAAATATTACCACAGCTTTATTTTTTGGTTATTATGGTAGTTTAATTTTTGCCTTTATTTCCAGTCTTTTCTTAATTATTTTTGCAACCTGGCTTTATTTTGCAATGACTAAGGCTTTTGGGAAAATTAAGTTTTTTCCCCTTCCCTATTTATTTTTAACTTACTTTGTGTTCTTTTTCATCTTCTTCTATCTTGTCTAAAAAGTCTTGGAATTCATGAGGAACTGGTACTTCAAATGTTAAAACTTTACCCGTGACAGGGTGAGTAAATTCTAATACGTGCGAATGTAAAAATTGGCCAAAATCCGTACACTTTTGTTTCGTATAAAGGGGATCATTAAAAACCGGATAACCAATATAGGCCATATGAACTCTTATTTGATGGGTACGACCCGTTGCTAAAACTAATTTAACTAAGGTATATTTAGGATATTTTTTTAAAACTTCAACCGTGGTTTTAGCCCATTTACCATCAGATGAGACTACATATCGGTCAAAATGATTTTTATCCCGACCAATTGGTGCTTCGACCGTGGCTTTTTGATGGGGGAAAACACCTTGCAATAATGCTACATATTCCCGATGGACACGTTTATTTTTAAAATCATCTATTAAAACATCATAAGCTTTTTGGCTTTTAGCAACTAACATTAAGCCCGAGGTATCTTTATCTAAGCGATGCACAATACCTGGTCTATCTGTCTCACCAATTTTCGCAATATCCGGATAGTGAAAAAGTAAAGTATTAACTAAAGTATGCATATTATTGCCATTTCCCGGGTGAACAATTAAGCCACTTGGTTTATTTATAACCAAAACATCACTATCTTCATAGACAATATCTAAAGGAATATCTTCAGGTATTAGTTTTAATGGTGTAATAAAAGACTCATCAATTGTTATCTCATCATTTTCCTTTATTTTATAACTTGGTTTTACTTGTGTGCCATTTACTAAAATAAAACCAGCATTTAACATTTTGATTATTATTTCCCTAGAATAAGTTGTCTTTAAACTTAAATATTTATCTATTCTAAGATTTTTTTCGTCTTCTACTTTTAACACCATATTTATCTTCTCCTTTCCAAAGAGCGATAATTAATAATATAAAGCCTATTACTAAGGCCATATCAGCAAAATTAAAAATAGGAAAATCAAAAGAACCTGATTTAATATGAATAAAATCAACAACGGCACCGCGGTCAATTCGGTCAATTAAATTACCAAATAAACCACCATAAATAAGACCAAAAGCTAAGATATTACGAAAATTTATTTTAAACATATCTTCATAATAAATAAAACAAATAAAAGCGGCCAAGGAAATAACAATTAACATATTAATTAGGCCAGAAAACATCGACCAACTGGCACCTGTATTATAAACTTTCGTAACATACAAAAAATTTTTTATTAAGGGTAATGTTTCGCCTAATAAAAAAGAATTATCTATCGCAAATTTCGAAATTTGATCTATAAAAATAACTAATAGACCAATGATTAAACTTCTTCTTTTCATATGCTTATCATATCAAAAATTTATAATTTTATCAATATAACATCCGTTCCTATTTTTTCAACATCGCTAAATTTAAAAGTTGTTTCTTTGCCTTTAAAAAAGCGACTCCAAAATTTTCGAGGTTCCGCGATTAAAGAAATAATTTTGCCAGTATCATCAACTTCTACATCGACAATTCGACCTAAATTATTTCCTGTATGTAAGCTAATAACATCTTTATCTTGTAATTCGCTTAAAAGCATAATACCACCTAATAAAATATATTCATTTATTTTATTAACTTGCGTATATTATTGATCGCACATTTTTCAATTCTTGAGACTTGAGCTTGACTTATGCCAAGTTCTTCAGCAATTTCCATTTGGGTTTTACCCACGATAAAACGATTAATTAAAATATTTTTCTCTCTTGTTTTTATTTTTTGTAAGGCTTTTCTTAAGGATATTTGCATATCTTTATCTTCTCTTTGCTCTTTAGTATCTGCGATTTGATCAGATAAATAAATGGTATCTCCCCCATCATTATAAATGGGTTCAAAAATACTAGTAGGTTGTCTTAGGGAGTCCAGTGCAAAAGCAATTTGATATTCTTCAATTTGTAAAGCCTCAGCCACCACACTATTAACAGGTTCTATGCCATATTTAGCCATATATTCTTCTTTAAATTTTAAAATAGTATAAGCAAGTTCTTTAGTGCCCCTACTTACTCTAATAACTGAATTGTCCCTAATATATCTTTTTATTTCACCAACAATTAATGGTACTGCATATGTACTTAACTTTAAATTATAATTTAAATCAAAATTATCTATTGCTTTTATTAAACCAATTACTCCAACTTGAAATAAATCATCTAAATTTATATTGCCCCGATTAAAATGTTTTAAAACACTTAAAACAAGTTTTAAATTACCACTTATTAACTCTTGTTTAGCTTCCATATCTCCATCTTGATATTTTTTAAATAATTCTAACATTTCTTCATTAGATAATACTTTTAAATTATTAGTATTTATTCCTGTTATCTCTACTTTATATTTAGCCATAATCTAACCTTTCACCTAAATTATGGCTTATAAAGTCTTTTTTTATTCATTTAAAAACTTATTCCATTGCTGAAATAAGTTTATATAATATTATTTTGTCAATTAATTATTCATCAACTATCGATATTGGTGTTATTTTAGCATAACCATTTCCTTCATTTCCAATCATAACTCCTGTTCCTTCATGATTTGGCATTTCTGCATTGCCCGCAATCATATTAGGTTCTGTAAATATTTTTCCAGAGTAATGATAAGAGCACGTAACATCTTCTGTTCCATCTGTGCAATTATCAAGTGGCTGAATATTATCAACAGTGGATTCTTGTTTTATAGCAACACAGCCTTTATAACCTGAGATAAAACCACTTCCACCTGCAGAGCCATGCATAACTTTTAGTGTAGATTTTCCACCATAATATCCGCCTCCGGAACCACTATAATTTGTTCCACCTATTCCATTCATACCGACTCCAAATTTATAACCCGTCGCTTGCGTTGCAATATTATTATCATCATAACTACTTGTTGATTTTAATCCTCCTCCAACACCAGCTACATAATGTCTTTCACCACCAGCCCCACCGCCAGCAACCATTATTCGAGATTTTAAAGAATTAAATTCATCCCAATTACCATTATCTAGTCTCACATCCGTCGCACCACCGCCACTAGCACAATTTCCATCATATGCAGCGGAAGCGCCACCACCATTAAAAGTAACATTACCATTAGCAATTCCATTTTCACCTACATAAATATATAAAACATCATCTTTATGTAAAAGAATATTACCTACTGAATATCCACCATTTCCACCTGTTAAATAACTTTCAACTCCAGTTGCTAAATTTCCACCTTGGGCTCCCCACAATTCTATTTTATAGGTTCCTGTTGCTGGGGATACAAAGGCATAACTTTCTCCAGTCTCTGCTATATTATCGATATAATTATATCTATATATTTGGGCTGTGCTTATTGTTTTTGTACTAACTACCGAATAGTTTCCTTTATTATCTTTTACTCTTACTTCGATTGTATAATCTTGTAATTCACTTAAGCCATCAAATGTGTGTGTTGATAATGTTGTTTCTTCAGTATTTGTCCCACCTTCTATCGTTGCTCCTTTGATTGTATATTCATAATTACTTATTCCATTTGTTCCTGCTTCAGCATCTACACTTATATTTATTTCATTATAGCTTTTACTTGTTACATTTATTTTATTTACTTTTGGTAATTTCTCGGTTGCTACTATTTTTTCTACTTCTGTTCCATATATATTACTCTTTATTCCTTCGGTATCTTCTATATAACAATATATTCTATAATTATAGTTATCTTTTAATCCTGTAAAGGTATGCGTTGCATCTTCATCTTCTTCCCATACTTTTACATCTTCTAATGATATTGGACTTACTTCTCCTACTTCTTCTATTCCAAAGTAGTATTTTGCAATTCCTTTATTTCCCGGTTCATATTCCATTGTCGTTGTTATACTATCTACTGTACTACTTGTATCTATACTACTAACATGAGCTAATTTATACGCATTTTCATCATCTTCGGTTGTTATTATTACATTACCCTTTATTTCTTTTCCGGTATTATTCTTTTGATCATTTTCAGGAAAGTTTATTAATGTTACTTTTATCTTCCATTCTTGTTCTGTTTGATGATCATTATTTGTTTTTTCAACTTTTATTTCTTGTTTTCTTTTTATGGCAAATGAATCTACTCTGCCGGTTATATCAAACCCACTTACATCATTGGGATTCTCTGGATCAGCCGTATGATAAATTAGTCCATCTATTTCTGTTACTTCTTCATCATCTGGATCAATCACAGTTAGTATTAATTCAGGATGTTCTTCATCTATTGTATAGACTAATCTACTTATTGGTTCTTCTAAAACAAAAAAGACATTATAATACTGGGTGGCTTCATTTGTTGTATTATTGGCTTTTAATAAAGCCTTAGCACTTACTCCATCACCTAGAGAAATATTAGATGGTCCAAAATTCTTTTGATTAGCATTTATTACTATATCTGTTTTTGCATTTTCTTCATCTAAGACATTATCTTCCTTATTTGGTTCGACATTTCTATTTATATCACTCATACTAAAGGTTAGATTATCAGTTGTGCCGGTTGAGACATCAGCATTTATTTCTTTTCCTGTTCCTATTTGGGCTTGAAAGAAGGCATAGGTTGCACCTACAACTACAATTAGTAATGTTAATACTCCTGCTATTAAGAATACTAAATTTCTCTTTTTATTTTGTTCTTCTTTCATCTTTTTTCCTCCATCGAATACCCTATATTCTCCCTAATTATATAATCGAGTAGAAGCACAGGTTACCCCGTGCAACCCTCACAAATCCGTACGTGCAGCTTTCCCGCATACGGCTTTTCATAATCATAGGTTTTCTCTTATTTATCAAACTGCAAAAAGTATTTATGCTTTTCGAGTACCTTATTTTTCAAGTATAATTATATATATATATATATATTGTCAAGAAATTTCTGTTCCTCTTTACCTGAGTTTTGCAGTAAGAACAAATAAAAAAGTTAATTTAATCCAGAAAGTATCTGGTTTTTATTTTGTCAAGTTT
>CANQXV010000055.1 GCA_947627895.1 uncultured Bacilli bacterium | reverse complement strand
ATAGATGAAGTACTATATGCGAATGCCGAAGAAGATACATTGTTATATCATAATGGAACAATAAAAGATGATAGTGGAAATGTAATAGATGCAAATGATGAGTCTTATAGATTTAGTGGTTCAAGTGAAAGTGTACATAACTATGTATGCTTAGATAATGTTACAGAAGTAACAGAAGAACCAAAGCAATGTACATCAGATGATGATTTATATAGAATCATAGGATTATTCCAAAATAAAGATGAACAATATGAAATGAAATTAATCAAAGCCGATTATACAACAAAAGAAATGCTAGGAGAAACGGCAGAAGAAGGCCAAACAAGTGCATATAAAGGAAACTATAGCTATGATACAAGCAATTACAAAAATGGCTCAATGGACACTAGTACCATAGCAGCATATTACTGGACAAGCAGTGATAATCAAAAAAATCTATGGAAAGACAGTGCACTCAATACATACAACTTAAATCAAAAATTCACAACATACCTAGAAAGTCAAAAGACAGGGATAACGAGTCAAATAGCAGACCATGAATGGATAACAGCAGGAAATACATGGTCAAATATAGCAACCCAAACGGTCGCCACAGCCTATAAAAACGAAATAACAACACCAAATGGAGGTTCATTAGCAGACTATAGTGATGATACAGATAAAACAACAACAGCAAAGATAGGATTAATGTATGTAAGTGACTATGGATATGCAACAAGCCCAGAAAACTGGACAACAAAATTATATGATAGTAGTAGTAGTCAAGATTATAAATTAGAAAAAGTAAAAAATAATAACTGGATGTACATGGGATTGTACGAATGGACAATTACGCGTACTGCCGGCCCTTCGGACAATGCGTTCGGTGTCAGCTACACTGGGGTTGTGTATGACAGCAATGTGAGCAGCAGCGCCATTGCCGTGCGCCCGTCCTTCTATCTGAAGTCCAGCACAGAAATAGCCTCAGGAAAAGGGACAAAGGAAAGCCCATATCGAATTACCTGGGAAGGACAAGCTTAAGGGGAAGAATATAAATGTTTAAAGTTAAAGGATAAAATATTCCTTTTTTTCTTTACTTTTAAAAAAAGTTCCCTTATAATAATTTTTAAGTTTGGAGGTGCTACTTCTTGAATAATATCATACCCGTAATTCTCCTTAAAGAACTAATTATTCTCCCTAATCAAGAGATTAAAATAGAGTTAAATAATAAGCTTAGTAAACTTATTATGAAAAGAGCGATGGATGAGTTTGATTCGCGACTTTTAGTTGTGACCCCAACAGATGCGAAAGAAGAAGAACCAAGTGTAGATGATTTACCTAATGTAGGAGTCATTGCTAAAATAAAAAATAAAATTCAATTATCTAATGGTAATATTAGAATTACTTTACGCGGTTTAAAAAGAGTCATAGTAAGCAAATATTTTGTTAGTGAAAATGATGATAATATTTTAGATTGTTCTTATCAAGAACTTCAATTGCCAAAATTTGCTGCAACTGAAGAAAATGCTTTAAAAAGAAAATTAATTGTCACTTTAAAAGAATATATTGATTCCGCGGATAATGTTTCTAATAGTATTTTAACGACAGTTACTAAAGCTAAAAATCTTGGAGCTATTACTGATATTATTGCATCTTTCTTACCTTTTAATTTTGAGAAAAAAAGCGAATATATGCAAAACTATAATCCTTTAAATCGGGCGATTAGTCTTTTAAATGATTTACAAGAAGAAGTGGCTATTAATAAATTAGATGCTGAACTTGATGAAAAGGTAAGTGCGAGACTAGAAAATGATCAAAAAGAATATATTTTAAAAGAAAAATTAAAAGTAATTAAAGCTGAATTAGGTGACAAAACAGCTCAAGAAGAAGATGCCGAAAGATTTTTAGAAAAACTTGATAGTTTAAAATTACCTAGTAGTATTAAAAATAAAATTACTTATGAAATTGAAAAATATTCTTTAATTACCGAAACTAGTCCTGAATTAAGTGTTAGCAGAACTTATATTGATTGGGTTTTAAATCTTCCTTGGAATAAAACAACTAAAGATCCTAAAGATAAAGATGAAGTCTTAAAATATTTAAATAAAACGCATTATGGTTTAGCTAAAATAAAAGAAAGAATTAGTGAATTTGCATATCTTAAGAATAAAAATATTGCCTTAAGAGCCCCAATAATTTGTTTAATTGGGCCACCGGGTGTTGGTAAAACTTCCATTGCGATGGCTATTGCTGAAGCCTTAAATCGTAAATTTTATAAAATTAGTGTAGGGGGTTTAAATGATTCCACGGAACTAATTGGTTCTAGAAGAACTTATCTAGGAGCAAGCCCGGGCAAAATTATTCAAGGATTAAGAAAATGTGGTAGTAAAAATCCCGTGATGTTAATTGATGAGGTCGATAAAATGACTAGGGATTATCATGGGGATCCGGCGAGTACTTTGCTAGAAATAATTGATCCTGTCCAAAATAAATATTTTACAGATAATTATCTAGAAGAAACTTTCGATTTAAGTGAAATATTATTTATTTTAACTGCGAATAGTTATGATAATATTCCTCCCGTTTTACTTGATAGAGTAGAGGTAATTGAACTATCTAGTTACACTATTTTTGAAAAGAAAGATATTGCCAAGTTATTTTTAATTCCTCGCTTACAAGAACTATATCAAATGTCTCATTTTACTATCAGTGATAATATTATTTATGATGTTATTAAAAATTATACGGCGGAAGCTGGGGTTCGGGAACTAGATAGAACTTTAGATAAAATAATGCGGAAAATGATTATTGCTGATAAAACTAAAGTTACTAAAAAAGATGTTTTAGAAATATTAGGAAAACCTAAATCTTATAATTTAAGTATCAGTAATGGGGCTTTAGGCGAAGTAAATGTTTTAGGTATTAATAATCATGGAGGATTCTGTTCAAAATTAGAAATCGCGGCGATTGATGATGCTGACCATCTTTATTTAACAGGTTGCGTTGGAAATATCATGGAAGAAAGTGTTTTAGTAGCCCTTAGTTATTTGAAAAATGAATATCATCTAAATTTTGATAAAAAACATATTCATTTGCATTTTATCGATGCTTCAACTACTAAAAATGGACCATCCGCGGGTGTTGCTATATTAGTGGGTCTAGTAAGTATTATGACTAAAAAAGAGGTTGATGCTAGAACCGCTTTCACGGGCGAAATTTCCCTTTTAGGCGATATTATTAAAATAGGCGGATTAAAGGAAAAATTAATTGCTGCATATAATAGAAATATAACGACGGTATATATACCTAAAGATAATGTGGTTGATCTTGAGGATATACCTGATGTTGTAAAAAATAATATGACAATTATACCTGTCAATAACTTTAAGGAAATATATACAAAAATTTTTAAGTAGGGTATAATTACTTTATACTTAGGAAGTGAGATTGATGAAAACCACCGATATCTATGAAAATATAAAATCTCGGCAAATAATAAATAAAATAGATGCAGTTATTAATGGGGTTTCAATAGATAGTAGAAATATAAATAAAAATGATTTATATATTGGTATCAAAGGGGAAAATTTTGATGGTAGTCTTTTTTTCAAAGATGCCTTAAAAAAAGGAGCTAAAGTTGCCATTATAAATGATGTAAAAATAGATGATGACTTGCTTGCTTATTTAGAAAAGGAAGATAAATGTGTTATTATAGTTGAAGATACTATTAAAACTTTAAAGGAACTTGCTGAATATAAGCGAAGTTTATTTCCTAAACCAGTAGTTGCTATAACTGGTAGTGCGGGTAAAACGACTACTAAAGATATGATTTATAGTGTGTTAAATACATCATATAAAGTTCATAAAACTATTGGTAATCAAAATAATCATATTGGCTTACCTTTAACTATTTTAAAAATGGAAGAGGAAAAAGACATTTTGGTTGTGGAAATGGGAATGAACCATTTAAAAGAAATTAGTTATTTAACTAATATTGCTAAACCTAATATCGCCGTTATAACTAATATTGGGACGGCTCATATTGGTAATTTGGGTAGTCAAGAAAATATTTTAAAAGCAAAACTTGAAATTTTAGAAGGATTATCTAATGATGGAACTTTAATAATTAATATTGATAATGATTATTTATATAATTGGTATAAAAAACAAAATTTAGATATTAAAATTAAAACCTTTAGTATTAATAGAAAAAGTGATTATCAAGCTTATGATATTAAAGAAACGGAAAATGCTTGTATTTTTAAATGTTTAGATCAAGAATATATGGTTCCCATTGGGGGAGAACATTTTATATATAATGCTCTAGCTGCCATTGCGGTCGGTAAAGAATTTAATGTTACCTATCCTAATATTGAAAATGGAATTAAAACTTTTGAATTATCGCAAAATAGAATGCATTTAATTGAAGATAATGGTTTTACAATTATCGATGATTGCTATAATTCTAATTTTGATTCTCTAAGCTATAGTATAAAATATTTAGGAAGCCTAGGAGGACGCAAAATTGCTTGCTTGGGTTCAATGCTTGAATTAGGCGAATTTTCGCATGATTTACATGCCAAAGTTGGAGACTTAATTGTGAAAGAAAAAATTGATTATTTAGTTACGGTAGGTAAAGATGCTGAACTAATTAATAAAAGAACTCAAGAATTAGGTTTTGATGATAATCACTTAAAACACTTTGAATCCAATAAAGAAGCTAGTGATTACATAAATAAAATAAAACAAAAAGATGATAAAATATTAGTTAAAGCTTCGCAAGCCTTAAACTTTAAAGAAATAGTTGAAAACATAAAATAAGTGTCTAACTTAAATGACACTTATTTTTTTATATTTCTTCACGATTAATATTTTTTGAATTTAAAATATGTTTGGGATTATTTCGTTTTATAAAAACTACATCGTAATTACAAGCATCAGCTATTTTTTCAATATTTTCAAAACTGATATCGGTCTTTTCACGTTCATAATCACTTAAGGTACTTCGACCAATAAAAGTAATTTTACTTAGTTCATCTTGTGTTAAGTTATTTTCACGTCGCATAGTTTTTATTATTTTCCCTATCATTTTTATCACCTAAACCCATTGTCGCATTATTCCACAATTAATACTTGAAATGTGGAGAAATACGGAATATAATGTTAATATACAGTAGGAGAATGGGTATGAAAAAAAGTAATTTTCTTTTCTTTACTTTTGGTTTTATTTTATGTTTTTTAATTTGCATAGTATCAATATTTTATACCAGTAAAAAAATGCAAAAAGAAGAACAATACTTTGATTTAGAAAATAGTAGTTTAATTAGTATGATGCTTCAAGATGATACAGGCGAATATAAAAAAGCTGATCGTACAGATTGGCCTACGGAAGGTTATAATTTTAATAAAACTTTAAGTAAATGTGAAAATGGAAGTCGCCTTGCCTGGCAAAATGATAAAGTTGTAGTAAATACCACAACAAGTGATAAATGCTATATATATTTTGATTTAGAAAATGGAACAGATAAATTTCCTTATCAAATAGATTCTATTGAAGATTTAGTAAGACTTTCGAAAGAAGTAGCTGATGGGGATACGAAATCTGGTGTATTATATGTTTTAACTAGAGATTTAGATTTTCAAGATCCTGCTTCTTACGAAGATAGTCAAAGAACAGATTTTAATGAATATATTGGAAATACTGGTAGTGACCCATTAATAACAGGTTTAACCCAAGAAGATAAAACAGGTTTTGTTCCTATTGGAAATGAAACCAATCATTTTAAAGGAAAATTTAATGGTAAAAATAAAAAAATAGATAATCTGTTTATAAAAGGGCAAACCCATGGAGAATATAACGCTCTATTTGGAATAATAGAAGATTCGGAAATAACTAATTTACAAGTTAGTGGAACTATAACCTCATCATTACATATAGGCGGTGTAGTATGTGATAACCGTGGTACAAGCATTTTAGACGGAATAATAAATTATGTTAATGTTACAGGGACAAGTACATCTTATACAACTGGCGGAGTGATTTCTAGAAATTATGGAACAGTAACAATAAAAAATAGTCAAAACTATGGAAATATAAGTGGCAATAACGATGCTGCTGGTATATTAGGTTTCAATAGTAGAACAGCAGTAATTGAAAATTCAAATAATTATGGTCAAATAACCAATACATTAGGTAATAATGTGGGCGGTATAGTAGGAAGAGATGGTTCTAGTAATTCTTCTACTACTATAAACAATTCCCATAATGAGGGTAATGTTACAGGAATTAGATATACGGGAGGTTTGATTGGCTATGCAAATGGAACAGTTGAAATAAATAGAAATTATAATGATGGTGAAATTTTAAGAGAAGATGGAAATACATCAGCTGGTGTTGGTGGTCTTTTAGGTGAAGCTAATGCTGCTGCAAATATAACTATAAAAAATAGTTCAAATAAAGGTGAGATATCAGATTATCACACTGGTGTTAGATCTGTAATTGTAGGCGGTTTAATAGGGCGAACTTATGCTGTAACTTTAATTGAAGATAGTTATAATAATGGTATAGTAAAAATAGATAATTCATTAAGAATTGAAAATGCAGATTATGATGTTGGCGGATTGATAGGTGCAACAGATAGCAGCGAAGCGGTTAGTATTATCAATTCATATAATACAGGTGATACATTTAATGGTAACAGACAAGGTGGATTAATAGGCAACTGTTATATTACTAAAAACTTATTACTAAAAAATAGTTTTAATATAGGTAAAATAATATCTGATATTGATGGTATTGGCAGAGATATTTTAATAGGCGGTTTAGTAGGCTATCAGCGAGGAAATGATGGCGATGAAAGTATAATTATTTTAAATAGTTATAATTTAGGAGATATAGAAGCTAAAAATTCAGATAAAGAAAATAGTAGAAGAATATATGCAAGTGGAATTTTAGGAACAAGTGATTATGGTGCCAGTTCAAAAATAATAAATAGTTATAATATTGGAAATGTAAAAACTATATCAACTAATGAAAATGTGTCTAACGGTGTAACATTTATTTATGGAAGCAATGTTCAAAATTTATATTTAAATAATATATATAATATAGGAAATGTGGATGGCACAGACAAATATGGGATGGGTTATTTTGCTGATAATACTATTCTTGATGTTTATAATAGTTATTATAAAACTGAATATACTGCAAGTAATATATCCATAAATGCAACAGCTATGTCTGAGACTGATATGAAAAAACAATCTTTTGTTGACACATTAAACAACAATATAGTTGATGATACAACTTTAAATACTAGCAGTGGAAGTATTACTTTAACAGATATTGACCCATTACTTGAAGGATATACCTTAAGTGAGTGGAGACTTAGTGAAGAAGGTTATCCAACCTTAATAAATGAGTAAAAATAAAAGAAAGCAAAATAATGTCAAACTTTGACGAACGAATTATTTTGCTTTTTGTTTGACTCAAACTTATAATAAAAAATTGTGTTACCAGAAATGGATGCGTCTACTATTTTCTCGGGGGTTTTGGTTAACTCAGCATGTTGAGTTCTAGAATTTGAAAGAAGGTGGTTGCTAATGTCAGAGGTTTTCTTCTTACAATTAGTTGTTTTGTTGCTTATTTTAAAGAGTAATAAAAAAGACGATCCTAAGTAGGAACGTCACACTAACAGTGTAGATGTTACCTTGCTGGTAACACTTACAAATTTATTATAATATATAATTTTTCTTTTGTCTACTTTCTGTAAAATTAAAAGTTTTCTCTTGAATATATATATATATAGTGCGACCAGGTTAAGGTCTTATAATTTAGCAGGTGGAAATCCTGCTCA
>CANQXV010000054.1 GCA_947627895.1 uncultured Bacilli bacterium | reverse complement strand
CGTATGCGGGAAAGCTGCACGTACGGATTTGTGAGGGTTGCATGGGGTAACCTGTGCTTCTACTCGATTATAATTAAGGGGAAAACAGAGGTTTTATTGAAAGGATAGACATAGATGAAAAAAAGGGATTTACTTATTTTTTCTAGTGGCGTACTAATTACTTTTTTAATTTGCATAATATCAATAATTTATACAAATAGAAAAATGCAAAAAGAAGAACAATACTATGATTTAGAAAATAATAGTTTAATAAGTATGATGTTACAAGATGAAACCGGAGAATATAAAAAGGCTAATCAAAGTAATTGGCCTACAGTCGGATATAATTTTAATAAAACATTAAGTAAATGTGAAAATGGAAGTCACCTTGCTTGGCGAAATGATAAAGTTGTAGTAAATACAATAACAAGTGATAAATGTTATATTTATTTTGATTTAGAAAATGGAACTGAACAATTCCCTTACCAAATAGATTCTATTGAAGATTTAGTTAGACTTTCTAATGAGGTAAATGCTGGGGATAATAAAGCAAATAAAACTTATGTTTTAACTAAAGATCTAGATTTTCAAGATCCTGATTCTTATGAAGATAGTGAAAGAACAGATTTTGGTGATATCAATGGTATTAATAATACTGAATTTTTAATTGAGGAGTTAATAAATGAAGAAGGTAGTGGATTTAAGCCTATTGGCAATTTGAAAAATACATTTCAAGGTGTATTTGATGGTAAAAATTTTTCTATTAAAAACATATATATGAAAAATGAAATATCGCAAAATAGATTTGGCTTTTTTGGCAGAATATCCAATGATTCTATAATTAAGAATTTAACACTTACAGGAATTATAAAGTCTACTGTCTTGGCAAATTTTGGAACTTTTGCTGGAGATATTGAAAATTCCACGATTGACAATTGCCATAGTTATGTTAACATAACTAAAGATGACAATATTTGGTCGACCGGTGGAATAGTTGGTGTAGCATATGGAAATTCAATAATAAAAAATAGTACTAATAATGGAGTAGTAAATGGAGGATCATATATAGGTGGTTTACTTGGATGTGCAGATGGAAGCTCAGTTATAATTGAAAATTGTGAAAATTTTAATGAAGTTAAGAGGGGAGATAATGTAGAGTCACAAGGAACTGGTGGAATTGTTGGCCAAATTAATAGAGGAAAAGTATCTATAATAAATAGTATTAATCATGGTGATATAACTGATAGTGATTCCCTAGATCAACGAGAGATTTATGCTGGAGGAATAGTTGGTTCAAGTAATGCTAATGAACTTACAATTGATAATTGTATAAATGAAGGAAATATTTTGAATCCAAATTTAAATCATACTAAAATGGTACATTTAGGAGGCATTGTAGGTTATATAAATAATTTTACAAAAACAGTTATCACAAATTCTCGAAATTATGGTAACATCACTAATGCAGTTTGGGCTGGTGGGATATTAGCTCTTAATTATTCTGTTGATAAAAACAATAATTTAATTATTAATAAATGTTCAAATTATGGTAATGTTGAATCAGAACTATCTGGAAATATTATTGCAAGCGGAATATTAGGTTTAAATTTGGGTGGAACAGTTTCACTTATAAATAATTACAATCAAGGTAATATTAATGCCGAAAATATTGCTTCTGGTTTGGTAGGTTCAATAGATTATAAATCAGCTGCAAATATTATTAATGGTTTTAATACTGGAAATATATCAAGTCATAACTTTTCATCAGGAATAACCTATGTTCATTCAAGAGAAAATTATCAATCCGATGTCATGTTGAATAATGTATACAATATAGGAAAAATGTCTTTTGCAAATAAATATGGTATAATTTCTGTTTTGGGCGGTAATAGTAATGCAGAAAATAAATATGTATACAATTCTTATTATGTTAATGATCTTAACGCTAGTAATATTAGTTTTAATGCTGTACCTATGTCTGAAAATGATATGAAAAATCAATCGTTTGTTACAACATTAAATAACAATATAGTTAATGCTACAACTATTAAAGAGGGAAATACTACTAGGGAACTAAAAGATATAGATCCATTACTTGAAGGTTACACTTTAAGCCAATGGAAACTAAGTGATGCTGGTTATCCAACTCTAATCAATGAATAATTTTTAAGATATATTTTAAGGTATTATGCATATACTTTTGTAGGAGGAAAGTTATGAATTGTATAATACCTTTTACTAAAGAAATTAAATTTAAAACTAATATCGCAGAAATATTAAGTATATCTTTGGAACACGAATATACTTTAAATGATGATGAGTTATTAGGTAATTTTATTATCACAGGGGATTATAAGTCCCATGAAGTAAGCGTTAATCGAGAAGCATTTGAATATGTCTTACCTTTTTCGGTTAACTTAACTAATCCGTTGGAAGAAGATTCCCTTGATTTTGCCATTGAAGATTTTACTTATGATGTAGTAGATAATAATACTTTAAAAGTAAATATTGAGTATTCCGTTAAAGGGGAAGAGAGAAAGACTACCGAAGAAGTTTTTGAAGAAGTAAGCGAAGAAGAAAATAATGAAGCTAATGCTATTCTTGAAGAAAGAATCGAAAATCCTATTTTAGAAAATGAAGAAGTACAAGATGAAGAAAGAGATATAGAAATAGAAGAAGAAAAAGAAGAAGTTAAAGAAAATATTACGAATGAGGAGAATGTTATTTTGGATACTTTAACGACAGAAGATAATTCTTTTGTAACTTATCATATTCATATTATGAAAGAAAATGATACGATTGAAAGTATATGTACAAAGTATAATGTTAGTAATAGTTTATTAGAAAATTACAATGATTTAAAAAATATTAATATGGGTGATAAAATACTTATCCCTGAAGTAGATGAATAGGTCTTTAGAGGTTTTAAAGGCAATATATAAACCTTATCGATATACTATTAAAGGAAAAGCAACGGTTTTACAAACCACAAGTGGGGATTTTATAATCAAAGAAAAAAATAAAAATATGGGCGAGCTATTTAATTATTTAATGTCTCGCCATTTTGATAATTTTCCTAATCTTGTCGATGAATCTAGAAAAGATGTTAATGTTTATGAATATATTGAAGGTATAAATATGCCTTTAAATCAAAAATGTGAAGATTTAATTTCTTTGCTTGGGGCTCTACATAATCGGACCTCTTATTTTAAAGAAGTTAGTGAAGATACATTTAAAGAAATATATGAAGATATAAAAGGAAATATTTCTTATTTGCGTTCTTATTTTAATGTTAAATATGACTTATATTTTAATGAAGTATATATGAGCCCTAGTCATTATTTGTTTATGCGGAATTTTTCTAAGGTCACGGCCGCTTTAGATTTTTGTGAAACCGAACTTGATAATTGGTATAATTTAGTTAAGGAAGAGACCAAAATAAGAGTATGTTTAGTTCATAATAATTTAGAATTAGATCATTATATTAAAAGTGATAAAGATTATTTAATAAGTTGGGATTATGCTAAAATTGATACACCGGTATTAGATTTTGTCCATTTATATAAAAAAGAATATGAAAGATGTAACTTTGAAGTTGTCTTAGAAAAATATATGGCTATTTTTCCGTTATTGGAATACGAAAAGAAACTATTATTTATTTTAATAAGTTTACCACCCGAAGTAAAAACAGGCCATAATGAATTTACGAATACCCAAGAAATGCAGAAATTATTTGATTATGTTTATAAAACGGAAAATTTAGTACGGCCATATTATGCGCAGAATGAAGAACAAAAATAAAAATATTTCTAAAAATAAAACAAAGACATTCCATCTAAAGGGTAAGATTAAAGTAATAATTGATTGATAAAAAATAAGAATAGCTAAAACAAAAAGAATAATAATGGTAAATCCATTTCCAAATCCTCGTGGTCGCATATTTTTTCACCTAATTTATTATATGTTGCAAAAAAAATGTTGCCAATTTGCCAAATTATGGTATAATATGATTGTAAGTGTTAATGGTGAGGTAGTTTTCAAGTAAATAATTATTTTAGATATATGTCTACTTCTCCTTTCAATTTTGATTATCTTTAAAAAATGCAAAGATGACCAAACCCCGGATAGAACCTTGAAGGTTCTATTTTTGGTTGTTGTAATAAACTGGAATTTAAGTTATAATAAAAATAGTAAGGATATGATAATATGAATAAAAAAGGGTTTATATCTATTTCCGTTGTCTATACTTTATTTATGTTATTTATTATGCTTTTACTTGCCGTTCTAGCGGGCTATGCCAATATGCGTGTTTTGCTTCGAATTGCTAAGGGAGATACCTCTGATATCTTAGTTGATAGTGAAGATAATAGACAAGTTGGGGTTGTATGCCGCCAACAAAAAATTGGCGAGTGTTTTGCAACGTATAGTAACCTAGATCATGATTTATATTTTCATGATGGAAGTGATATGGATTCTAATAGTGAAAATGAAGCTGGCGATAACTCTTATCGTTATGCAGGTAATAATCCATTTAATTATGTTTGTTTTGGAACAAGTAATGTTCCTTGCCCTGAAGATAACTTATATCGGATAATTGGCATTTTTGATAATCAAGCCAAATTAATAAAAGTAAATCCTCTTTCAAGTAATCAGGCTTGGAATAGTAAAACTACAGTTACTAGTCCCAAATTATGGAAAGAGGCTAGTCTAAATGAATATTTAAATAATACTTTTTTAGGTACTTTTTCTAGTGAGTGGCAACAAAAAATATCAATAACTACCTGGAATGCAGGAGAGGCTGAGTATGATAAAATATTAACAACCAATGCGAAAGATGCTTATGCCTATGAAGTGGGAGAACATAAAAATGATATGACGACTGATGCCAAAATTGGACTAATGTATGTCAGTGATTTTTATTATGCTGCTTCCCCGGAATATTGGATAAAAAAAGGATTAGATTCTACGGGGACCGATGATTACCGAGCATCGGCCGTAAGTAATTGGCTGGCTGGACATACTGAATGGACAATAACACCTATTAATAATACTAATAATCAAGCCTTTAAATTGCTTACAGCCGGAAATGTTGGAGCTGATTATATAACAACTGCGACTGTCGAAGTTCGCCCGGTTTTCTATCTATATAGTACTGTTAGTTTAGTAAGTGGAATAGGGTCGCATGATGATCCATATCTCGTTAATTAGGAGGTAACCTATGAAATTAAATAATAAAGGTTTAACTTTAATTGAATTAATTATAAGTGTTGTTTTAATCTCGGTTGTTATGCTTTTTATGTATGGTTTACTTAATGACGCTAATGACGAGAATAATGATAATAGTTTTGCTCGGGATAATCAAATAAATCGTTCGGAAATAATTAAAGAAGTAGAAGAAGAATTTTTAACTAGAAGAATAGATTTAACAGATATTGTAGATGAAAGTACCGATGATACTTTAAAAGCAACATTTAAATTTTCAGATGGTACATCTTCTGTGATTGAAGCTAGGCAAGATAATTTGAGATATACTAATACTAAAGGTGAAATGCGCAAATGGACGATGCAAAATGCTACTTTAAATATTGATAAAGCGGCTTTAAGATATGATAAATCAAGTAGTGAGGCTGGTAAAGGTATTTATAGTTTTTTACTTACAATTGAAGTTTATACGGATAATGATGCCAATCGAATTTGTCCTAAATGTGTTAATAATGTTGTTGATGATATTATCATTAGTTATGTGGGAAATCATGAATTAAACGAATCCCTTACTTGTTTAGGTCATGCTTGTGAAAATAGTGGCGATTAAAGCTTGCATAAGTCTTCCTTTTAAAAATACCTTATAATTTAAATTTTCTTCTTTTAAAATAGTTGCAACTTGACTATGAATGGAAAGACCCCCAAAAGAGATAAAGACACTCGCAATTATCTCTTTTATTTTGCTATTTAAAACAATCTCACTTAAATAATTTAGACCTTGAGTTACCTCAAAGAAACCTTTTAAAAATAAAGTTAAAATATTATTTAAATGGAAAATATGGGTACTTATATTACTTAAAACCATAAAAAAGGTAATGGTGCCTAGAATCATTATTAATGTATTTAGACTTTTTTTGATAGAAGAACCTAAATTAAAGCTAGTCTTTTTCGTAATCGTAATCGTAATCGGATTATTCTTAATCTTTTTTCGTACTAATAAATAAATGATAAAATTACTTAAGTAGTGGTAAAGAATAATTTTAAGACTAATGGTGGGGATAAAAATACTATTTAAGGTAGCATACATAAATAAAGGATTAGCAAAATAAGTAAAAAGTAAATAGGTATTGGCATTTTCTTTAGTAATTTGCTTTTCGTGATATAGGGAACTTATAACAAAGGCATTCGAGGGTGCTCCACTTAAAAAAGAAAGTAAAAAGATAAAAGGGGTAGCTGTTTTAAATATTTTATTTAAATTAATATTAATTAAGATATCAGATATCGTAAACATAATAAAAAGAAAAGGAAAAACTTTAGTTAACCAAATATTCGTGGCAGCTAAAGAAGAACTTAAAACAATATCATAATTTAAGAATAATAAAATAATAAAAAATAAACTACTTAGTAAAATTATTTTTAATTTCATTTATTAAATTATATGATTTTAGGAGTTCATATAATCTTAAATTTTTGCTATAATTAAAAATAGGAGAGGTTAAAGAAATGAAAAAACTCTTAGAAAATTTAAAACAATTTTTGTTAACTAATTATAAGTTTTTAATAGGTTTATTTTGCCTTTATTTATTATTTACCATTGAACTTCCTTTTGTTGTCTATAAACCTGGAGGTTTAGTTAATTTAAATGATCGGGTAACGGTAGAGGATGAGGCTAAGATAGATGGAAGTTTTTCTATGTGTTATGTTTCGATGATGAAAGGAACCTTGCCAGCCTTAGGTTTATCCTATATTTTTAACAACTGGGATATTATTTCCAAAAATGAAATAACAATTGATAATGGAAGTGTGGATGACCTTTTAACTTTAGAAAAATTATATATGCAAGAATCAGTTGATAATGCCACTATTCTAGCGTACCAAAAAGCTGGTAAAGAAATTAATATAACTAAAAAGGTAAATAATGTTATTTATATTACCAAAGAAGCGGATACAAATATAAAATTATATGACCAAATTTTAGAGGTTGAAGGAATAAGTATTGATAATATAAATGATTTAAGAGATATAGTTAGTAATTATCACGAAAATGATGTTTTACAAGTTAAAGTTTTAAGAAAAGGTAAAGAGGTTGATTGTACGGCGAAAGTCTATAATTTAGATGGTTCCTTAAAAATGGGAATTGCGTCGCTTGTTACTTATGAATATGAAACGGATCCCGAGGTAAATGTTAAAATTAAAAAAAGTGAATCAGGTTCCAGTGGTGGTTTAATGTTGACTCTTGCCATTTACAATAAGATTACGGATACTGATTTAACCCAAGGGGATAAAATTGTGGGCACCGGAACAATTGATATTAATGGGATAGTAGGCGAAATAGATGGTGTTAAATACAAACTCTTAGGTGCCGTCAAAAATAAAGCAGATGTCTTTTTATGTCCTTTGGAAAACTATGATGAAGCCTTAAAGGTTAAAGAAGAAAATCATTTAGATATTATTATCAAAGGGGTTGGAACTTTTGATGAGGCTCTAAATTATTTACAAACGCGATAAAAATATATTAACGGTTTTTATCGCGTTTTATTTTTCTTTAATAAATGGTATTGGTAACTTTATATAAGTACAATATATAATTACATAAAAACAGATGTGTGATAGATAAAAGTTGGCTTTTTTAACCACACATTTAAAATAATTATGTTATAA
>CANQXV010000053.1 GCA_947627895.1 uncultured Bacilli bacterium | reverse complement strand
TATATAAATATACAAGTTATTTACAAATGTAACTTCCCAGTTATAAAAAATCGGGAAATTAAATTTTTATTTAATGATTAGAATTTATAATTTGCAATAATAAGTATTGTTTGATATAATTTATTATGATAGGTCGGGTGACAAGTGAGTGAGTAGTAATGTTATTGATAAATTTAAAGACAAAAAGAAAAAAGTCTTAGTAACATATGCTAAAATATTAGAAAATATAATTACTTTAGAAGAAAATACTTTATGGCAAAAAACAAGTGATTTTGCACCTATTTGTGAAGGTGTAGTTAGTGCTTTCGCGGATAAATATTATTTTGATAATAATATCAATCGGCATAATCCAGTAGAATATTTAAATGATAATATTAATGCTGTATTGTTATCGATAATTGAATATTATAAAAGTATTAATAAACCAGATGTAGTTAAAGCTAATAAAAATGAAACATTTTTAATCTCAGTTATAGTGTGTACAGCATCATATGTAGATATTGCCTCTAATGTCATTGATGGTGATTATGCAGAAACTAAAAAGAATTTTCAAAAGTTACTTAAACATTTAAATCAAATGGAAATATTAAAAATTTATATTAATAATAAAACTTTATTAGATAAATTATTTAAAGAAGTTAAGAAAAATATTAATCTAGACAAGAAGTTCTTTAATTATTACAAAAGTCCCGCTTGGCATAATGAATATCAAATTGTAAGTACTGATCCTTTATATTATAAAGTTAAATTTATTTATAATATTGTAGGATTAAATAAAGAAAATCCTAAATTATTAATAAAATATCAAAAAGCTTATTTAAAAGATAATTTAAAAATATCATATGATTTACTTACAATTCTATTAATGAAAGAATATATCATGAATAAAGAGGTTAATGTGTATTTAATTCCAACTTTAGAAGAAATGATCGGAAAAGAATTAAATATATTAGATATTCCTTTAATAAAGGATAATATTAGAGTATTAGCACCTTTAGAAATGTATGAAGTTTATAGTAAAATTGATAATTTTAAAGTTGTATATTTTTATCGGGGAGATAATGACCAAGAAATACTTAGTAAAAGAGATATTGAGGTTATTGTTCCTAAAGAATATCTGAAAAAGGAAAGTTCTAATTTAGAAAAATATCAAGAATTAAATATTAAATTAGTAGAAGAAAGTATTGGCAGTAGAATAACGGAAGATGTTATTTGTCATATTAAGGAGGAAGACTAATGAGTGTGTATGGAGAATTTTTTACCAAATTTATGGCCCCATTCTTTGATGGGTTGGTAACAATTTTTAAAAATTTCTTTCAAGGTTTATTACAAATGTTTAATGTGGTTAACTATATTGAAATAGTTAGTCATTACAAAGATCAATTAAATGGCGTGGGAATTGTTATTTTAGTATTTTCAATTATCTTTTTACTAGCTATGTTTGCATTCATCTTTTTCTGTATTGCGAGATCCATTAGAACCTATTTAAGATACAGAAGAAATGTTCATAAAGAAGATATGTTAATTGAAGAAATTGATACTTTAAATAATGAAGTTTTAAAATTAAAAAGACAAAATGAAAAGATTGCCGAACTTACGAATGAAAATGGGGAAATTGAGTTGGATGAAAATGGTAATCCGGTTAATAGTCTTCAAGAAGGTGAAAGTAGATTCTTTAAATTAAGTAATATTGATGAAGAATTTAAAGATAAGACTTTAGAACCAATAAATAATAGCTTTACGCTTGAAGAATTATGTGATTTATTTAGAAATTATTCAGCATCAACTTTACATTTATATTATGATATTAATTTAATTAGATTGTTTATTGCCTCATTTGCATCTAACAAATTAATTATTTTGGAAGGTATTTCTGGGACTGGGAAAACATCTCTAGCATATGCCTTTGGTTCCTTAATAAAGAACGAAACGACAGTTGCATCAGTTCAACCTTCATGGCGGGATTCAACCGAAATTTTTGGCTATTTCAACGAATTTACGAAGAGATTTAATGAAACCGAAATTTTAGCTAAAATGTATGAAGCTCAATATACGGATAAAGTATATATTACACTTCTAGATGAAATGAATATTTCGCGGGTTGAATATTATTTCGCGGAAATGTTATCTATTTTGGAATTACCAAATAAAAAAGACTGGGTTGTTGAATTAGTACCAAATGTTTGGGAAGGTGACCCTGAAAAGTTAGATGAAGGTAAACTAAAAGTACCGGAAAATATGTGGTATATTGGAACTATCAATAACGATGACTCAACATTTATGATTACCGATAAAGTATATGACCGGGCTATGCCAATTGCCATTGATGATAAAGCAGAAGAGTTTGATGCACCAAAGACTGATGCTTTTGAAATAAGTTATGAATATTTAACGAACCTATTTGAAAAAGCCAGTAAAGAACATGAAGTTAGTGAAGAAACTCTAGAAAAAATTAAAGAAATGGACCGTTATGTAATAGATCATTTCCGGCTTGCTTTTGGTAACCGAATTGTTAAACAATTAAAAGATTTTGTTCCGGCTTATGTTGCCTGTGGGGGAGATGAAATCGCGGGTATTGATTACTTAATTGCTCATAAAATATTAAGAAAATTTGAACAATTAAACTTAGCTTATATTAAAGATGAAATTGATGGTTTTATAACTTACCTTGAAAAATTATTTGGAGAAGGTAAAATGCCAGAATGTAAAGCTTATTTATTAAGATTAAAGAAAACAATTTAAGGATAGCCTATGGAAAATAAAGATTTTATCAATAATTATAATGAAAGTGATTTTGAAGAGTTCTTAAAAAAGGCTTCAACTAAGTTACAAGCTAAGACGAAAGTTCATAAAGTAATTAGTGATACTTCTTGGATTGAAATGGTCGAAGAATCGATTCCTTATTTGGATAATATAATTCGAAACCCAAGAAGATTTATTGTTCAAGAAGAAAATATTGTGCCTATTGAAAAGGCTAAAGTTGTAACCGAAGAAAGTATTCGCCATTTAGCCCAAAATACGGGATTAATTCAAGATATTGATGAAGATGGTAATGTTATTCCGTTAAAATTACTTAATGTCTATCGGGAAGAAACAATGGATTTATATGAAAATAGATTCATTAAATCTTTAGTTGATAACTTATATCAATTTGTCAATAATAAGTTGGCTGAAGGTGATCAAAAATCGCGAGTAGATGTAGCAAGTGAAGTATCTTATGACGGCGAAATAAAGAATGAAAATGAGAAAGTTAATATTTCGGTTAAAATTTCAAGTAAAAATGCCGAAGTTATAGAGAGTAAAAGTAAAGAAGGTCGTTCTTTAGAAACGAGAATTGAGCATATTAAAGAAGTAATCGCCGCTTTTATGTCCAGTCAATTCTTAAAAAGCTTACAAGGAGCGCAACCGGTTAGGAGCCCAATACGGAAAACTAATGTTATTTTGAAAGAACCAAACTTTATTAAAGCTTTGGAACTATGGGAATACTTAGAAAGTAATGCAATTAAACCAATGACAGAAGTAACCGATGAAGAACTTGATCGCTCTAATGATTTAAAAGAAAAATATGATTTTGCCTTTTATGTTCAAAATGATGCATTACGAATCAACAGAGATGAAAAAGTTACTAGTGGTCGAATAATTAATCCCAAAGATTTAAAAGAAGCCTTACAAAATATGGTGGAAAATGAAACATCAATTAAAGATATTAAGGCAATTGTTAATAAAGAATTAAAAAGTATAAAACATAAACAAGAACAAGCAGAAAAGAAAGTAAAGAAGCAATTCCTTTCTTTCTTAAAAGAATATGAGGGAAGAAAACAAAAAGCATTGAATTTATTAAAGTGAGGAATGGTTTATGGCTGAAGAAAAGAAAAAAGAAAAAGTCGAAAAAAAGGATAAGAAAAAAGATAAAAAACGGGGAAAAATTCTTAAGAATCGCGAAGTTTTAGATTTAAAAGAATTTATGCTTTTAAATGCTAAAGAACAAAGTGATGAAATTACTAAAATCTTAGAAAAAATGTATGAAGATACATTGACAATTATCCCTAGATATGTGGAAAAAACGCTAAATCTTTGTTTTGAGGTTAAAGATAAGGAAATATATTTACCTTATAATTTGAGAGTGTCTAAAGATGGAAGTAAAGTCGTTTTTGATTTTATTGAAGGTAATAACTGGGGTTTGTTCTTATTATTTCTATTTAGTTTTCTTTTCATTGGTCTGGCGGCAACATATGCGGGAGTTCAATACTTAAATTCCTTACAAGTAAATATTGATATTGATGGTGATGGCATTCCGGATATTAATATCGATTTAGATGGTGATGGGGTTTGTGATATTAACTGTGATACCGAGGGTAAAGACCAAAAACCTGATCTTAACTTAGATTATCGGGGTAATAGAGAAGCCACATTTAATGTTTTACAAGAAGATGGAAGTATCAAAAATCCAACTAACCAAGATACTAATGGAGATGGGGTTTGTGATATCAATTGCGATACTAATGATGATGGTTGGCCGGATATTAATCTTGATTTAGATGGTGATGGTACGCCTGATACTAATATTGATACTAATGGGGATAATGTTCCGGATTTAAATATCGATAATGATGGTGATGGCAAGTGTGATGTTAACTGTGATGTTAATAATGATGGAAGATGTGATTATAACTGTGCTAGTAACCCGGAAGAAAATAAGCGTGAACTTAATGTAGATTTAAATGGTGATGGCACCTGTGATGTCAACTGTGATACTAATGGTGATGGCGTTCCAGATACTAACCTTGATTATGAAGGCAATAAAGAACCAACCTTTAGTGTAACGGATGAGGATGGTAATATTAAAAATCCAACTAATCAAGATAATGACCGAAATGGTATTTGTGATTTAAACTGTGATGTTGATAAAGATGGCTGGCCAGATACCAATTTAGATATGGATGGCGACGGCGATGCGGATTTAAATGTTGATACTAATCATGATGGGGTACCAGATTTAAATATTGATACCGATGAAGATGGGGATCCGGATATCAATATTGATGTTAATGGTGATGGCACTTGTGATATTAATTGTGTCTATAATCAAAATCAAGAAGATAAAGAACTTAATATTGATAAAGATGGCGATGGGGTATGTGACGTTAACTGTGATTTAAATGGTGATGGTAAACCCGATACCAATGTCGATAATGATGGTAATAGAGAACCAACCTTTAATGTTGATGATGGCAGTGGAACATTAAAAAATCCAACTAACCAGGATACTGATGGTGATGGGGTTTGTGATCTAAACTGTGATACAGATAATGATGGTTGGCCGGATACTAATCTTGATTTAGATGGTGATGGCGATGCTGATACCAACATCGACCGTAACGACGATGGTTTTCCAGATTTAAATATTGATGTGGATGCCGATGGAGTTTGTGATTTCAACTGTGATGATGATGGTGATGGTTTCTGTGACCGGAAGTGTACGAGTATTGTCACGGAAAGCACGGGTAATGGTGAGATTGATCAAAGTGGTTCTGGAGGTACGGGCGCTGGGTCTGCATCCTTAAAAGTTACTTTTGAATCGCGTAATGAAGTTATTACCGAAAATATTTATCCGACGGATCAACCAGGTATCGAATCGCCAATACCAGATTTGATATTTACGATTGAAAACCCAAATGATATTCCAATTCGTTATGATTTAACTTGGATGGTAAATGAGAATACTTATGAAAGTGATAATTTTGAATATCGCGTAACTGGCGAAAATGGTGGTTATAGTCAAGAATGGCAAATGGCACCGAAGAGAAACGGTTTAATTAAAAGTGATATTGAAATAGCTCCGCATACTACGCACCGTTATGCTATTAGTTTACAACTAAGAGGTACGGGAGAAGCTCAAAACTACGATCAAGGTAAAGTATTTGATGGTTATATTAAAGTTGATTTAAGTTAGGCTTGTCCTAGCTTTTTTCTTTAAATTATAATAAAAATGAGGGATAATGATGGAAGAAGAACTATTTAAAAATGTGGAATTTGATGAAGCCAAACTACTTAGTTATGGTTTTAAGAAAAATAAAAATGAATATAAGTATGACATAGATATCAATAATCATACTATGCTTTTAGAAATAATGATTAAAGCTAAAAAAATAAAGTTAAGAGTTATTGATAAAAAGTTTCAAGAAGAATATATTAATTATCGGATTAATAGTATGGATGGGGCTTTTGTAAGTGAAATAAGAGCTGAAATAAAAAATATTGCTACGGATATTATTCAAAAATGTGGCAAGAAGGGTTATTTTAATTTAGCGCAGACCAAAAGACTAATTACTTATTTAAAAGATGAATATAATTGTATTCCCGAATTTGCTTGGGATAAATATCCGGGATTTGCGATATTAAGACACGAAAATAATAAAAAATGGTTTGGTATAATTATGAATCTTAACAAGGAAAAATTAGATAGTAAAACGAATCAAGAAATAGAAGTAATTAATGTAAAAATTGAGCCTTCTAAAATTTTAGAATTAATAAAAAAGCCAGGATTTTATCCGGCCTATCATATGAATAAAAAATATTGGTTAACTATTTGTTTAGATGATACAGTTAGTGATGAGGTATTACAAAAATTAGTTCAAGAAAGTTATGAAAATACTTTAAAATAGTTAGATATAATTTATTAAGTGGTCAAGCTAGCATAATATAGAGTAGGAGTTGATTTAAGATGTCAATTAATGTCTCAGTTATTATTATGTTAGTAGCTTATACCTTTGGAGCTATTACTAAAGCTTTTATTACGACTTTACCTAATCGGTTTATTCCTTTACAAAATTTAGGAATTGGTATTATTAGTGCTTTTATTTGTTTTTTTCTAAAATTAGAACCTAATTTAATAAAATCTTTAGTGGTTTGTTTAATGGCGACGATGAGTGCCGGTGGGTTATCCGAATTAATTAAAAATATGAAACCCGATATTTCTTTAGAAGAAGATGTTGGTTAAAATCTTAAATATCTCCTTCGAGCCATTTCTCTTAGATTTTCAGGAATATTCGCCGCATTACTAGCCGTAGTAAGAATTGTATTGCCATCTTTATTGTTTTCATAAAGTTCTAAAAATTTACTCGCTTTATCATCATCTTTCGTTAAAAAGTAGATTGGTGCCATAAGAGTAAAATTAGTTTTATCTAAATATCTTACGGCCTTTTTAACGCGGTTAGGTGCAACAAATTTACCTAAGTGAATAACATCCGTTTGATTGGAACTTAAATGTTCTTCAGTTATGCCAAAATAAGCATCTTCTTTACTTTTTAAAATTGGCATACTCCAATAGGCACCGGTATTTCGCTTAAAAGAGTAAATTAAAAAATCTAAATCAATTTGGTTTAGTTGTTTACTATTAGCAAAGATAAAATTACAAAGTTCTATGAAAGAGGCTAAAGTTGTTTCAAATTCTGCGGCATCGATATCCTTAATAATCCAATTAAGTAATTCAAATAAAGCATAGGTAAATTTCCGATCACTTTTAATAAGCACATCGATTGTGTTTTCTACATCGGGCATTAATACTTTTTTAAAACTTAAGTTTATATGTTTCATTTGGAAGTATTTAGTTAAGGCATATCGTTTTAAATTATTAGCCCCATTTATAATTAAATATTCTTGTCGGGTTCTAAGTTTCATTATCATTTTGGGGTCCGTAGAACTAAAAAGTTCTGTTGCAAATTCCCCATCATAAGAAAAAGTATATTGCGAATCAAAATGCAAAGTATCTAAGGCAAAATAACTGGTTTGTTCTTGGTATTTGGCAAGTAGCCGTTTTTTTAAAGTGCCTGAGATATAAAAACTATTATAAATATCGGCCATAAAAGTTTCTCCCTTTCCTAGTAGGATTTATTATAAAGGAAAAAAGTTTTATTTTCAATATGAAGATAATATAGTTAAATG
>CANQXV010000052.1 GCA_947627895.1 uncultured Bacilli bacterium | reverse complement strand
ATAATTACATAAAAACAGATGTGTGATAGATAAAAGTTGGCTTTTTTAACCACACATTTAAAATAATTATGTTATAATAAAATGCGGATGTGAATTATGAAGCGTAGTGATGTAGATCGTAGTTTATTAAGCCCAATGATGGCCCAATATATGGAAATAAAAGATGAGTACGAAAATGAACTTATCTTTTATCGCTTGGGAGACTTTTATGAACTATTTTTTGAAGATGCTTTAGTTGCATCTCGGGAACTAGAACTTACTTTAACCGGTAGAGTCGCGGGCCTAGGTGAAAAAGTTCCTATGTGTGGCGTTCCCCATCACGCGGTTAAAAGTTATATTGAAAAATTAGTAAATAAAGGCTATCGGGTAGCTATCGTAGAACAGTTAGAAGACCCTCGTCTTACTAAGGGTATGGTTAAAAGAGGAGTTGTTGATGTGTTTTCGAAAGGTACTATTGCTGATTCCGATCTTTTAAATGCTAAAGAAAGTTCTTGCATCGCCGGTATTCTTATTTTTCAAGATGTCATTATTTTATCAATTTTAGATATTTCTACCGGTCATTTGCTAAGTCTAACTATACCTAATAATCTTGAAAAATTATGTAATGAACTCGTTAATTATAATGTCAAAGAGGTAGTAATTAAAAGCGATACTAATGCTTCTTTCATTGAACCTTTAAAAAATAATTTTGGCATCGAAATAACATATAATGATATTATGCTAGAAGGAAAATATGAAAAATTAATTGAAGGAGTTAAAGATGCTCGGGTTAAAACAGGTATTATGCATCTTTTCTATTATTTAGACCATCGCCAATTAAAAGATTTAAGTTATATTGATAAAATTGAATTTATTAATCGAACCAATTATTTAGAAATGGATATTCATACTATTAGAAATCTAGAATTAGTTGAAACCATTAGATTAAAGGAACGCACTTATTCTTTACTTTGGCTTTTAGATAAATGTAAAACGGCGATGGGAAGTAGAAAACTAAAGTCTTGGATATTAAGCCCATTAAAAAGTAAAAATGATATTGAAAAAAGATATGATAAAATTGCCAAACTTAATAATGAATTTATTTTAAAAGATGAATTAAAAGAAGCTTTATTTGAAGTTTATGATATTGAAAGACTCGCAGGGAAAACCGTAAATGGAGGGTTAAACCCGAGAGACTTATTACAACTAAAAAAAAGTTTAAGTGTTTTACCAAAAATTGTGGAAATTTGTGCCAAACTTGGCTTTAATTACGAACTTAAAACGCATACCGAAATATATGACTTACTAGAGGCAAGTATTAATGAAGAAGCGCCAATTACCACTAAAGAAGGGGGCATTATTAAGCCAGGTTATAGTGTCGAATTAGATGAAATTAAAAGTATTCGCAGTGGTGGTAAAGACTTTATTGCAAACTTTGAAGCCGAAATTAAAAAACAAACCGGAATTAAGAATTTAAAAGTTGGTTATAATAAAGTATTTGGCTATTATATTGAGGTATCTAAGGGACAAAAAGACCAAGTTAAAGATGAATATAAATGGGAAAGACGCCAAACTTTAGCTAATTGTGAAAGATATATTTCACCCGAATTAAAAGAAAAAGAATCATTAATTTTAAATGCTGAAGAAAAGATTAATAATTTAGAATATGATTTATTTATTGAAATTAAAAATGAAATTAAAAAACATATTTTAGATATTAGAGCCACAGCGGATATTTTAAGCGAACTTGATTGTATTTTATCTTTAGCGATATGTAGTGAAGAATATAATTTAGTGCGGCCTAAGTTAAATGAAGAAGGAATAGTTAATGTTAAAGATGGTCGCCATCCAGTCGTAGAAGTAGTAAATAAAAAAGAATATGTGCCCAATGATTGCATTTTGGAAAAAGGTATTGATACGCTTTTAATCACGGGTCCTAATATGAGTGGTAAATCAACTTATATGCGGCAACTTGCGATTATGAGTATTATGGCTCAAATGGGTTCTTTTGTGCCCGCGAAGGAAGCAAATCTACCTATATTTGATAAAATATTTACGAGAATTGGAGCCTCAGATGACCTTGTAAGTGGCGAATCGACCTTTATGGTTGAAATGAAAGAAGCCCGAAATGCTATTTGTAATGCCTCAAGTAAAAGTTTAATTTTATTTGATGAATTAGGTCGGGGGACGGCAACATATGATGGCATCTCCCTTGCCCAAGGAATTCTCGAATATATTAGTACAAATATTCATGCGACAACTTTATTTTCAACCCATTATCATGAATTAACATTTTTAGAAAATAAATATAAAAATATTAAAAATGTTCATGTCAGTGCGATTGAAGAAGGGGATTCAATTACCTTCCTACATAAAGTAAAAGATGGGGCAATTGATAAAAGTTATGGTATTCATGTTGCTCGTCTTGCCGGTATGCCAGATGAATTATTAAATAGAGCTAGTGAAATATTAAGTAGTTACGAGGCTAAAAACAGTAAAGATTCACGTGAAAAAGAAGTGCAACTTGCCATGGACTTTAGTCCTAAAAATGATGAAGATGAAAATCTAAAAGAAAAAATTAAGAAACTTGATATTTTAAATATGAGTCCTCTTGATGCTTTAAATTTCCTTTATGAAGTAAAAAATAATTTAAAAAAATAAAACAATAATTAGATAAAAAGTAATTATTGTTTTTTTATTTGTCTAATTTTGCTATGTTTTGTCGAAAGTATTGAAAAAAATTTTAGTTATTTATAATAAAGTATTTGTTACCAGTTAAGTGTCTCTACTTATTTTTTATGGGGTTTTGGTTAGGTATAAAAACTTAATTAAAATGAAGTAAGAGGTGAGTTAAGATGAAATTAGACTTTTGTTTAAAATTAGTTTTAGGATTATTTACTTTAGAAATTAGGGTAAATAAAAAGACGACCCGAAGGGTCATCACAAAATAAAATGTAGATGATACCTTGCTGGTAACATCACTTATATTATAATACATATTTTTTCTTTTGTCTACTTTCCGTCAAATCAAGAGTTTTCTCTTGTGTGCAATTATAATAGATGTGTGACAGTTATTCCAATTTGCCATCAAAATTTTAGGAACCGATAATGTGATAATAAGACTGAGGCTGAGCAATGAGTAGCATAGCTACATCAGTCTCAGACCAGAAAGTCTATCACATTATCCCTAAAATTTTAATGTTTACTCGGCATAAGCTTTAATCAAAGAAGTTATAATTGCACACAGATAATACTGCAACAGGTGCATGTGCAGATAATGACTTATATCGAATAATAGGATTATTTCCAAATGATTCAGGTGAATATGAAATGAAACTTATCAAAAATACACCATATGAAGGAAGTGATGCTCAAACTGGAAGTAGTTATACAGCCAGTGGTAAAGGTTATTATTGGTCAGGTTCAAGTTCTAATCAAAAGAATACCTGGAAAGATAGTACTTTAAATACGGAAACCTTAAATAAAACTTATCTCCAAAGCTTACCAAGTTATGTCCAAAGTAAAATCACAACCCATACATACATAACAGGTGGTAATACATATGATAATATTTCTAAAAAATACGTATACGATGCATACCAAAATGAAATAAAGAATCTAAGCTGGCTCCATTAACCTAACTGTGTCTAAAGAGACGGTGGCAGCTCTACCAGGGTATAACTGTAAATAATTTTTTGAAAATACAATCGAAAATGATTGTATTTTTTGATATAATAAATTTAGGTATAAGAAAGGATTTGATAAATATATGTGTACTGCTATAACTTATATAACAAAAGATCATTATTTTGGTCGTAATTTTGATTTGGAATATTCCTATGCTGAAACTGTAACAATAACACCTAGAAACTTTTCTCTTAAATTTCGAAAAGTAAAAGAAATAAATAGTCACTATGCAATTATAGGTATGGCTTATGTTGCCGATGATTATCCTCTTTATTATGATGCCATAAATGAAAAAGGTTTAGGCATGGCCGGTTTAAATTTTCCAAAGAATGCTTATTATAATGGAATAGATGATGCTAAAGATAACATTGCTTCTTTTGAGTTTATTCCCTGGATTTTAGCTCAATGTGCAACGGTGGAAGAAGCCAAGAAATTACTTGCTAATATTAATATTGCATCAATTAATTTTAGTGATGAATTACCAGCATCCCCTTTGCATTGGATTATCGCGGATAAAACCTCATCTATTACAGTAGAAAGTGTTCGTGATGGTTTAAAAATATATGATAACCCGGTGGGAGTTTTAACTAATAATCCTACTTTTGATTATCAGATGATGAATTTAAATAATTATTCCGTTTTATCAGTTGAACCGCCCATTAATAATTTTTCCTCCAAACTAAATTTTGATCTTTATAGTAGAGGCATGGGTGCTTTAGGGTTACCTGGTGATTTATCTTCTGCATCTCGTTTTGTTAAGGCCGCATTTACGAAAATGAACTCTTTATCGGGTGAAAGTGAAGCAGAAAGTATTAGTCAATTTTTTCATATTTTATCTTCCGTTGAACAACAAAGAGGGTGCGTCCATATGGGGGAAGGTAAGTACGAAATAACAATATATAGTTCTTGCTGTAATCAAGATAAAGGTATTTATTACTATACTACTTATGAAAATAGTCAAATTACAAGCGTTGATATGCATAAAGAAAATTTAGATGGTAGTTCTTTAATTAGTTATGATTTAGTTAAAGGTCAACAAATTTTTAAGCAAAACTAAGTTAAAACCTTTTTTAAAAAGTAGAGATTAGTGAATACAACAAAGAAAATATTAATGATTTCCGAGATAACTAAACTATATATACCAATATGACATAGAGAAAATATGGCTAAAACTAGGAGTTTTATGGCCACCCCAATAAGAGAGATATTCATGGTAATTTTGGCACAGTTTAAAGCTTGTAAGGCTGATATCACAACGCCTTCTAGATAAAATAAAACAAATATTGGGGCTAAAATCTTTATATAATTACTACCCGCGGTAGTATGATATAAAGTAAATAATAAATTATCTCGGAAGATATATATTCCGATGGAAAAAAAGAAACCAATAAACAAGGCAAATAAAAAGCCTTGTTTTATTCTTCTTTTAACCATTTTCATATTTCGTTTGACATAATATTTACTTATTTCCGGTACTATAGACATGGATATGGCGGCAATAAAAAAAGAAGGCATAGTAAGAAGAGACAGGCTATAAGCATTATAGATACCATATTCGCGTAAAATATAGGCATTGGAGTAACCTGTGTAAAGAAGTAAATTAGTTAAAATAATAGGTTCAAAAAAATAACCAATGTTTCCTATTATTCTAGATGATACGGTAGGAAGTGATATATCTAAAATACTTTTGGTTGTTTTAAAATTAGGTTTTAAATCGCGTTTTTTAATAATTATTTTTTTAGGAAGGAAAAAGAAAAAGACAATAATACTACTAACTTCGGAGATAATTGTTAAAAGAACTAAGCCCACTACAGCGATTAAAACATTATGGCGCATTAAAATAGGTAAGACGGTATTAATAATAATTAAACGGACGATTTGTTCAATAATGTTACTGGTGGCATGCGGTACCATATTTTGTTTACCATAAAAATAGCCTTTAAAAATACTAGAAATTGAGACAAAAGGAAGAGTTAGAGCCATGGCAATTAAAATAGGATAGCTTCTGGGTTCTTGTAAAAGAGAATTTGCAATAAATTTAGATGTTGCTAGCATTATGATAATAAGAACAAAATTAATACTTAAAATAATGGCCGCACTGGAAGTTAAAAGAGGCATACTTCTTTTCGATTCACTATGGTATTCCGCGATTAATTTTGATATTGCGGTCGGAATAGCTAGGGAAGATATCGTTAAAAGCAAAGAATAGGTGGGAGTTGCAATAGAATAAAGAGCAACTCCTTCTTCACCAATAATACGCGTATAAATAATGCGAATAATAAAGCCTAAAATTTTGGTGAGAAAGCCACTGATAATTAAAATAAGTGTTGATTTTAGAAAAATGTTTTTTTCTCTTTGCATATTTCACCTTTATTTGAAACTAATTTTGTTATATAATGAAGATGTAGTTTACATTAAAAATAATATTAAATTAGGTGGGACAAAATGACTGATAATATAAAATTTTCCGATTTAGAAAAAGAACTAAGAATGCGGGAAAATTATGAATTAATTAAAAAAGCTTATGCATTTGCCGAAAAAGAACATCAAGGCATGAAAAGACTCACGGGTGATGATTTTATTACTCATCCTTTAGAAGTATGTAAAATTGTTATGGATTTAAATGTCGATGATGTAACGATTATGGCATCACTTTTACATGAAACCATAAATAATGGGAATGCGACTAAAGAAATTTTGGCAGAAGAATTTGGAACCGATGTTGCAAATATCGTCGAATCTCTATCCAAAATAAACAAGCTCGAGTTACCTAACAAAGATGAAAGTAGTGCCTATTATTTAAGAAAAATCTTGGTTGGGTTAATTGAAGATGTCCGGGTTCTTTATTTGAAGCTAGCGGACCGGCTTCATAATATGCGAACTAATTGGGCGATTGCGACCGAAAAACAAAAAGAAAAGGCGGAAGAAACCTTAGATGTTTTAGTTCCTATTGCCCATAGACTCGGGATTAATTCAGTTAAAAGTGAACTTGAAAATTTAAGTCTTTATTATTTAAAACCCGATGTCTATAATGATATTTTGACGGAAGCAGGTATTAAATTTAAAATAAAAGGTCGGGTTAAAAGTGTTTATAGTATTTATAATAAACTTAATAATGGTAAAACTTGGGATCAAATTTATGATATTTTAGCCCTTCGAATTTTTGTGGAAAAAGAAAGTGAATGTTATGCCGTTATTGGCTTAATTCATGCCAACTTTAGACCAATGCCAAAGAGATTCAAAGATTATATAGCGAACCCTAAAGAAAATATGTATCAATCTTTACATACTACCATCTTTGGTCATGATGGCCGGATTTTTGAAATTCAAATTCGCACTTATGAAATGGATGAAATCGCTGAAAAAGGGTTGGCTTCTCACTGGTCATATAAAGAAAAAGGTGCTAAAAAGGTTCAAAACTTGATGGAACAAAAGCTAGAAATGTTTCGGAATTTAATCGAAGCTGGCTCGATTGAAACCGATCAAGACTTTGAAAGTAGTGTTCAAAGTGAAATATTTTCTAATTCCATTTATGTCTATACGCCGAATGGGGATGTCGTAGAACTTCCAAGTGGTAGTACCCCAGTTGATTTTGCTTATCGAATTCATTCCAAAGTCGGTAATACCACGGTTGGGGCCATCGTTAATGATCAAATGGTACCTTTAACAACCGTTTTACATAATGATGATATTGTTTTAATTAAAACTAGTAGTAGTGCGACCCCTAATAAAGATTGGCTTTCCTTTGTTAAAACTAACCAAGCCAAGAAAAAAATTAAATCTTATTTTAGTCAAAAAGATCGGGAAGAATACATTGTTAAGGGAAAAGATATCCTAGAAAAAGAACTTAGAAAGAAAAAGCTTAGTTTTAATACCATTTTTAGTAATGAAGCGATTAAGAAAATCCTAACGGATTTAAAACTTGATAGTCTAGATGACCTATATTTTTCAATTGGCTCGCTAAGATATACGGTGGGCTACTTACTTAATTTAATTAATGGGGAAAAACATAGTGTCGAAGATGTTTTATTAGAAAGAAAAGCAAAGCTTATTAAAACCAGCTATAAAAGCGATGTTTTCGTGGAAGGTATCGGCGATATCTTAGTTAATATGGCCAAATGTTGTATGCCGGTTAAGGGAGATGAAATAATTGGTTATATTACAAAGGGGCAAGGAATTACCATTCATAAGAAAAATTGTCCTAATGTTAGTGAAAAGGATGAAAGACTAGTTAATGTTACTTGGAACGATGCAAGCACCAATAACTATTATACAAATATTTATGTTACCGTTAATGAAGGTAAAAATATTATGGCCGAAATTATCACGGAAATTGGGAAACT
>CANQXV010000051.1 GCA_947627895.1 uncultured Bacilli bacterium | reverse complement strand
ACATTTAAAACCAAAAGAAAAGCCTAATTTCAACAAAAATTAAACTTTTTTCATTTCTTCATCTGTCAAACTCGGGAATACCTTTATTTAATTTAGAAATGCCTTTGGTTAATTCTAAATTATCTTTTATTTCATATTTGACTAAATTTAAATATGAATCTTGTGCTTTACGAAATTCTTCTTGCGCACTTTGATAAGCCCCTTTTTTATTCTCGTATTCTAAAAATACGCTCATTTATATATCCTCCTAGATAAATTATAATACCGATATAACCTAAATTCAAATTATTTTCGTTATTTTGGTTAAACTAAAAATGTCCGGGAAATTATTGTCAAGAAAAATAATCCGTGTTATAATTATCGGAGAAAAGAAAATAAAAAATAATTTTTTTAAGAATTTTTTAAATAGATTAATAATAAAAATTAAAGGAGTAAATATATGTTCGTTGTAGTCTTATATTACATAATATTTGCCATAACTCTGATTTTTGGCTTATATTTTGTTTTTACTGGCGTTATTGGCTTAATAAAGAAAAAAAATGATCCTGAACCAATAAAAAATAAAGACCATAATTTTGCCATTTTAATCGCAGCACGAAATGAAGGAATGGTCATTGGTAATTTATTAGATAGTTTAAAAAAACAAAATTATCCCGCGGAAAAGTATGAAATATATGTTATACCAAATAATTGTACGGATAATACCGAAGAAATATGCAAAGAACACGAAGTTAATATTATAAAATGTCAAACTAAACCTAAGAGTAAAGGGGAAGTTTTAAAAATAGCTTTTGCTAAATTAAAGAAAAATAAGAAAATTGATGCTTATTTAATTTTTGATGCTGATAATATTGTTCATCCAGACTTTTTAATACATATGAATAGGGCTTTAAATCAAGGATACAATGTAGCGGAAGGGTTTAGGGACGCTAAAAACCCTGGGGATAATTGGATATCGGGAAGTTATACTTTATTTTATTTATTCCAAAATGTCTTTTTTAATGAAGCTAGAATGGGCTTAAATGGTTCGGCATCGATTAATGGAACTGGTTTTATGGTTCGAAAATCTTTAATCGATGAAAAAGGTTTTAAAACGAAAACTTTAACCGAAGATATGGAATATACGGGTATATGTGCTTTAAATAATGAACGCATTGCTTTTGTTAAGGATGCTATTACTTATGATGAACATCCCATTAATTTTAAAACCTCTTGGCATCAAAGAATTCGTTGGTCCGCGGGCATTTTAAAATGTATGTGGTTATATTGTTTTAAATTAATTAAAAATTTCTTTAAAACGGGCAATATTGCTTCTTTAGATGTAGCTTTAATGTATATGGGTCCTTTAATGCAAGTTTTAAGTTTTGTCGATTTAGTTATGTTAATTATTTTCCAAATCTGTGGTATTAAATTAAATGATATTTTCTCTTACTTCTTTGCTGCCGGTTGGTTCTATTTCATCGTAACTTACCTAATTGGTATTTTAGTGGAAATTTGGCTTTTACATTTTAAAAATAAAAAAGCTGGTACTGTCATTCAAGGTATCATTTTATTCCCAATTTTTGTTTTTACTTGGATTCCCATTAATATTTTCTGTTTATTAAAGCGAAAAATTGGTTGGGAAGAAATAAAACATAATCGTGATGTTAAAATTAGTGAGGTTGTGAAATAAGTTCATCCAAAAAAGATGAATTTTTTTTATTTGCCAAAATTAGCCCAAGGGTCGCGTTTTTGTAATCTTTTTAAAGCCTCATTTAAGGTAATTTCATTAGGCTTTATTTTATCTATTTCCCTCCAGGAAATAGGAAAAGATACCGGACAATTTTCTCTTAAACGAACCGAGTAGGGAGCAACAAAGGTAGAACCTTGGATATTTCGCATCCAATCAATAAATATTTTTCCTTTACGGTTTTTCTTCCGCATATTGGTGGTGTAACGATTTGGCCATTTAGCCTCCATCAATAAGGCAATATTTTGGGCAGTTTCTTCCAATTTTTCCCAAGTCATTTTGCCCCTTAAAGGAACAACAATGTGATAACCTTTACCACCACTTACTTTCAAAAATGATTTTAGGTGGAGTTCATCTAATATTTTCTTTAAATCTTTAACCCCTTGTCTTAGTTTAGTTAAGGGTAACTTTTCATCAGGGTCAAGGTCAAAAACCATTAAATCAGGATTATCTATTTTTTTTACTTTGCTACCCCAGATATGAAATTCATAACTATTCATTTGCACCTCAGATATTAGACCCGTAGTATTTTTAATATAGTAGTAATCGCCATCATTTAGTATTACTTTTCCTAAGCCAGGATTAGTAGTTTCCAAATGTTTTTTATAAAATTTATCTTTATCTATTCCCTCGGGGGCCCGAACGGTACTTATAATTCTATTTTTTAAATAGGGAAGCATGCGTGTTGATGCCATCTTATAATACTTAACTAAATCTTCTTTGGTAATCGTCGGATTTTTAAAAATAACTTTATTAGGATTAGTAATAGTTACTTTATTAATTATAACCTCATCACTTTTAGTAATATCGGTCATTGTCCGACCTGTTTTAATTGAAGTATTTATCTTTTTTATATCATCAAAACCAGATGCTCCATCTTTTTCTTTAATTAAAAGCCAATTATTATTTTCTAATCTAACTAAACTCCAGGCTCCTTTTAATCTTTTACCTTTTAAAATAAATTTTAGGTTATCAACTTTAAAACTTTTATTTATTTTGGATGTTGGTTTCCAGTATCCTTCATCCCAAAGCATAACGGTACCACCACCATATTCCCCTTTAGGAATAGTCCCTTCAAAGGTGCGATAACTAAAGGGATGGTCTTCGACCATGATAGCTAATCTTTTATCTTTAGGGTTATACGATGGTCCTTTAGGTACCGCCCAACTTTTTAAAACACCATTCCATTCTAGACGAAAATCATAATGATCTTTTCTAGCTAGGTGGTGTTGAACGCAAAACCTTAGTTTAGGGTTACTTTTATGTTTTCTGCCCTTAGGTTCTTTAGTTTTAGTAAAATCCCGTTTTTCTTGATATTTTTTTAAATCATTTTCCATAATATATAGGTTGTGTTAATTTAATAAAATTATGAGAAAAACTTGCATTTCTTAATAAAAAATGATATATATTTATTGACAGGTAATGCTGTTATCACTAGAGGTCGGTGGTAATCCACGCTGGTGGACTTTAATATCCAGCATCGTGACGCAGACTGTCGTCGTATACAGTCCAGACCTTTATTTTAATAATTAAACCCTTGATAGGGGCTTTTTTAATGGGGAAAGCGCAGGTATTTATATGTATTATGAATTAATCAAATTAAAAAATTTAATGGATTTATCAAAGTATACTTTAAAAGATTTAGCATTATATTTCGAAAAATATGATGGGTATGTATGTAAAATCGTAACGACTAATAGGGAAATAAAATTTAAGATAGAAGTTAGTTCTCTTCCGCATTTAATAGGTTTACAATATGCTTTTAAAGGTGTGAGAAATAAAAATGAATATAAGGGTTTTTCCGGTTTTGAAAAAATGAAAAATGGTGAATTAACCTATAATGATATTATGAAAGGAATTAAAAATAATAATACCAAAATAACTTGGACTAATATTAAGAATAGAATTAAATATCTTCCATTCTTTTTGAATACTATTGAAAAAAATACAAAATTAAAAGTTAGGGATAATGAATTAATTATAAGAAGTACCGCTCTTCACGGAAATTATTTTTTATATAAAAACTTTTTAAATAATAATTTTCCTATGTTTTCATTAAAAAATATAGGTAACGAAAGAACTATTTTGGAAACTTTTATAGTAGAAAATAATATAACCTTATTAGGAGCATTAAAAGAAGAAAAAATAAAAAGTATAGAATTAATTTCACCATTGGATATAACATCACCAATAACTATAAATAAAGAAATACAGCCTTTATAAAATTTTTTTTAGTCAATAAAAAAATCCGCACAATACGGATTTTTTCATTATAAATGGGGCGAAGTGTGGGAGTCGAACCCACGCATAATAGAGCCACAATCTACCGTGTTAACCACTTCACCAACTCCGCCATGAATCGTAAAAACAATATAAGAATACCAAATAAAATAAAGAAAATCAAGACTTATCTAAAACATCTTTGATTTTTTGATAATCTATAATTAAATCATTTAATTTAAATGTAGCATTAGCACTGGATGGACTTGGAAGATAAAGCACAGGAATTTCCACTTGAAAATATTTATTAAAAATAGTATAAGACTTTTTACCCGTACAAAAAATATATTTAATAGGGGATTCTTTTAAAATACCAGGAATATCATTAACTTTAATATTTTTAATACTTGCATCATTACTTCCTTTTATTTCACAAGATTTAATGGTATCCCAAAGAGCAATATGTTTATCATGTAAAAACTTTTCTTTTTCTTCGTTGGTAGTAAGTTTAACATCATAAATCTTTTCTAAAACGAGCCAAAATCTATTTTGGGGATTAGCATAATAAAAACTATTTTGTCTAGAAATAACACTAGGCATAGTACCAAGAATAAGAACCTTGGAATTTGCATCATTAATAGGTTTTAACGGATGAACTATTTGCATTTTTCCCTCCTTTTTAAATTATAACACCTTTTATTTTAATTTTAAAAATAGTATAATAAAATAGTAGTGGTGGTAAAAATGAAGAAAAATATTAATTCTTTTTTAGTATATCTTATTTCTTTTATTTATTTAGAATTATTATTTAAAATTATAAGTCATAGTTTTAATTTAAATATAATTAATAACTTATTATTTATTTTATTCTTTTGCCTTATTTGTTTGGTTTTATCATCATTTAAAAGTAAAAAAGCTAATATGATAATTATGGATATAATTATTGGTTTAGTTTCTTTATATTATAGTATTCAAATAGTTGTTTATAATATTTTTGGTTTTTATTTTGATTTTTCTCTATTTGGAGCAACTGATCAAGTAATGAAATTTGCTGGAGACATGTTTAATTTAATATTTAAAAACATTTTCTATGTTTTATTAATATTTTTACCATTAATTTTAATAATAATATTTCATAAAAAAATTGATTATAAACATCTTAATTACAAAAAAAATTTAATTATATTAGTAATATCGGGGATAACTTATTGTGCTTTTCTTTTAAGTTTAAATATTGCTAAAAGTGAAGACTATTCAGCTTATCAATTATTTTATAATCAACATAATATTGAACTTAGTTTAAAAAAGTTAGGTGTCTTAGATACTTTCTTTATTGATTTTAAGCGTTCTATCTTTGGTTTTGAAGAAAAAATTGAGATACTTCCTAATACACCTGATGAAGAAGGAGATAAAGGACCTAAAAGTTATGCGTTAAATAATTTAGATTTAGATTTTGATGCCTTAATTAATTCTAGTAGTGGAACTCTTAAAACAATGCATGAATATTTTCAAAATGAAACAGGCACTTATCAAAATGAATATACGGGTCTTTTTAAAGATAAAAATTTAATTTTGTTTATGGCGGAAAGTTTTAATGAAATTGGGGTAGATAAAGATCGAACACCAACCTTATATAAATTAATCCATAGTGGTTTTGTCTTTGAAGATTTTTATACGCCAACCATCAGTAGTACTATTGGAGGAGAATTTCAAGAACTAACTGGTTTAGTGGCGGCTTCTGGTTTTTTATCACCTTGGAAAAGTGGTAAAAATAGTTATCCTTTTGGGATTGCTCGGATGTTTCAAAATGCGGGATATAGTACTTTTGCTTATCATGATCATACCTATACTTTCCAAAGCCGAAATAATTATTTAGCCGCTTTAGGTTTTACGAACTACTTAGGTTGTCGAAATGGTTTAGAAGCCAAAATTAATTGTAATATTTGGCCCGAAAGTGATGTGGAAATGATTGAAGCAACTTTTGATGATTATAAAGATAGTGAGCATCCCTTCTTTACTTATTATGTAACGGTAAGTGGCCACGGGGATTATTCTTGGGGTAATGCGATGAGTAAAAAACATCGCGAAGAGGTAAGTGAATTACCTTATAGTGAAAATACGAAAGCTTATTTAGCAACCCAAATTGAATTAGATAAAGCCTTAGAATTATTAATTGAAAAATTAGAAGAAGCTGGAATATTAGATGATACAGTTATTGCTTTAGTAGGGGACCATTACCCATACTTCTTAGATGTTGATGAGGTAAATGAAGCAGCATCTTATTCTAAAGATGGGGTTGTTGAAATTAATCATAGTAATTTCATTTTGTGGAATAATAAAATGGATACGGTTAAAGTTAGTAAAGTTGGAAGTCAAATTGATGTTTTACCAACTATCTATAATTTATATGGCTTACCTTATGATTCGCGTCTTATTATTGGTAAAGATATTTTAAGTACGACGGAAGGTTTAGCTATTTTTGGCAATGCTTCTTGGGTAAGTGATTATGGAACTTACTTTTCAGCCCAAGGGAAGTTTGTAGCTAAAGAAGGCAAAGAAATACCAGAAGGTTATGTTCAAAGTATGAATCGTAAAGTTAGTAACAAAATAAATATGAGTAAATTAATAATGACAGAAGATTATTATAAATATTTTAATTAGGAGATATTATGTGTGGCATAACAGGATTTGTAGATCAAAGTAAAGGCAAAAAAAATATTATTAAAAAAATGAGTCAAAGAATAGCGCATCGAGGACCAGATGGGGAAGGCTTTTATATTGATGATGATATTGCTCTAGCGCATCGACGTTTATCAATTATTGACCTTTCAACTGGGGACCAACCAATTTATAATGAAACAAAAGATGTTTTAGTTATCTTTAATGGGGAAATTTATAATTATTTAGAATTAAGAGATGAGTTAAAGAAAAAACATAAATTTGTTACCAAAAGTGATACGGAAGTATTAGTTCATGGCTATGAAGAATGGGGTAGTAATTTACCTAAACATCTTCGGGGAATGTTTGCGTTTGCCATATATGATATAAAAAATAAAACTTTGTTTTTAGCGCGTGACCCGTTTGGTATAAAACCCCTATATTATACTTTAATGAATGGCACCTTTATGTTTGCCTCCGAAATAAAATCTTTTTTAGAACATCCTAATTTTAAAAAAGAATTAAATAAAGATATACTAGCCCCTTACTTATCTTTTAGCTTTACCCCAACTAATGAAACCTTTTTTAAAGGAGTTTATAGATTAGATGCTGGATGTACCTTAACTTATAAGGATGGCAAAATAGATATTCAAAAATATTATCATAAAGAATTTAAAGAAAAAAGTATGACTTATGAAGATGCGGTTAAAAGTATCAGTAAAGTTATGCAAGATTCCGTGGAAAAACACTTATTAAGTGATGTGGAAGTTGGTTCTTTTTTATCAAGTGGCGTAGATTCTTCTTACTTAGTTGCCTTAGCTCATCCTGATAAAACATATACAGTTGGTTATGATATACCTAAATATAATGAAATTGAATATGTCGAAGATTTAGCTAATAAATTAAAAATAAATAATACTTCGAAGATAATTAGTAAAAAAGAATATATGGAAGTAATACCAAAAGTTATGTATCATTTAGATGAACCAGCATCAGATCCTGCCGCGGTTGCTCTATATTTTGTAGCCCAACTTGCCAGTAAAGATGTCAAAGTTGTTTTATCGGGCGAAGGCTCTGATGAATTCTTCGGCGGTTATAATATCTATCGTCAAGATGTGGATATGGCTTGGTATAATAAAATACCTTTCTTTATTCGCCATTTAATTGCGCAATTTTGTAAACTTTTACCCGAAATAAGAGGTGTTAATTTCCTAATTCGAAGAGGGGAAAGATTAGAAAACTCTTATATTGGCGTTAATCGGGTTTTTGGAGATAAAGAAGTAAAAAAAGTTTTAAAAGATAAACCAGTACTAACTAATAAAGAAGTAACTAAAAGTACTTATCAAGAATATAGTAATGCCAGTGATATTGTTAAAATGCAAGCTATTGATATGGATTTTTGGTTAATGAAAGATATTTTACTTAAAGCAGACCGCATGACTATGGCTTCCTCCTTAGAGGGAAGAGTACCATTTATTGATACGGAAGTTTTTAAAGTAGCATCTAGTTTACCTATTGAATATAAAGTTACCAAAGAAAATACTAAAGTAGCTTTAAGAGATGCGGCGAAAGAAGTTATTCCGAATGATGCCTACAAAAAGAAAAAATTAGGTTTTCCAGTTCCGGTTCGGGAATGGATGAAGGAAAAAGACTTTTATCAAATGATAAAGAAAACTTTTCAAGCAAAATACACTCAAGAATTCTTTAATCAAGACTATATCTTAAATTTATTAGAAGAACATTATACAGGTAAAAAAGATAATTATCGTAAAGTATGGACTATTTATTGTTTTCTAATCTGGTATCAAAGATTTTTTCTAGAAGAGGCTTAATGCCTTTTTTCTTTTGTCTACTTTCTGTAAAATTTGCTTTTACCCCTTGAATATATATATATGATTGTAACCCAAAAAGTCATATTTAGACAAAAAAGTGTAAAAAAGTGGTAAAATTATATATGTA
>CANQXV010000050.1 GCA_947627895.1 uncultured Bacilli bacterium | reverse complement strand
AAGCAAAAAGTGAATATAGAAAATATCAAGTAAAAGAAATTAGCCCTGTGGAAAAAGCATATTTAGAAACATTAAAAAACATTAGTAAAAAATTAATGACAAAGAGAGTTAACAAAATAATTTTGCTAACCCTCTTTTTATTTAAAAATAATAATGATCAAAGAGAAAGGAAGAGTGATAATATGGTCAGTATTAAAAAGATAGGTAAAAATTATCAGTATTGCTTTGAAGCTGGAAAAATAAATGGTAAAAGAAAGCAAATTACAAAATGTGGATTTAAAACTAAGAAAGAAGAAATTCCTTTTTATAATTTGGATATGATAATTTCTTTGGGATATAGAAAATATATTTGAATAACCTATAAAAAACAATATAATAATTTTAAATTAAAGGGATGAATTAAAATGGAAGAAAGAATAAATCAAATAATAAATGGATTCAAAGAAACTTATAATAAAATTAGTAAAATAAAAAAATATGTTGAAATTTTTAATAAATATGATAAAAAATTAAGAAAAGAATTTAGTAGAAAAGAAGAATATATATCAGAAGAAGATTACAATGATAATTTAGCAAAAATAAATACTATAAATATAATTGAATTAGAAAAAATAATAGAAAAGCATATAGAGTATTTTGAAAAATTAGAAAAATTTGCTATCAGAATATTAAAAGGTAATGAAGATTAAAAAAGAAATTAAACGTTTAATAAGAAATAAAATAGTGTTATACTTATATTAGTGAATGAATGCAGGTAATGATAAAAGAGAGGTGGTTTTGGGATGAATAAAGAATTAATATACCAAATAAGAGAAGAGTATAAGGAACTTCATAAAATTGCCAAAGGCGATTTACAAGAAATTGAAGAATTAGAACAACAACCAGTAGTGCAACGATATAAATATTTATTTAGTTTAAAAGATGCTTTGGCAAGAGTTGATGATTGTTATATACAAGCACATATTATGGGAGAAATTATTAATAAATATGGAAATGGTTTAATGGAACCAACTAATAAATTATGGTTTTGGTTTTTTGATGTTACAGTTGGGCAATATGAAAAAATGTTTGAGAAAGAATTAGAGGAAACAGATAAAGATAGAATGGTTTGTGTATATTTAGATTTAGAAAATGCCCAAAGAGTAATGGTTATACCAATAGAAGAACAAGATGCGTTTGAAGCAATAAATAAAGTAATTCGTGGTAAAAGAAGTATTTTTAATGCGCACGATCGTTATTTTAATACAAGATATGAATATTTCAATTTATGTATAAGCGAAGGTCAAGATGTAGCTATAAAAACATTGTTATCTGAAGAAGATAGCCAACGAGAAGAAATGAAAAAAGTAAAAAAAGAGGAATTAAAAAAATTAGAGGAATCTTGGCAATATAATTTAATTTCGCAAGGAGAATATGAGAAAAGAAAAAAATTAGTTTTAGCGAAGAAATAGGTAAATAGATGATATGTTGTTGATATATTAGGGAGTAGTGATAAATATGGATAAAGATGTAATTATCGAAACAGAACGATTAATATTGCGTCAATATAGATTGGCAGATGCCTCTGATCTAGTGGAAGGATTAAATAATATTAATGTGACAAAGTGGTTAGCTGGAGCACCTTATCCATATACGAAAGAAGATGCCTTAATGTTTATTAATGAATCGTTAGATAAAAAATTGTACAATTTTGCGATAGTGTTAAAAAGTGAAAATAAAGTTATTGGTGGAACCCAATTAACAAATATTGATAACTTTAATGGCATGGCTGGTGGTGGTATTTGGATTGATGAGAAGTATTGGGGTAAAGGATATGGAACGGAAGCTTTTGGTGCTCGAATAAAATATGCATTTGAAGAACTAGGGTTACGGAGACTCGAAAATGGCTATTTTAAGGAAAATGAAAAATCACATAAAATGCAATTAAGATTTGGTTACAAAGACGAAGGAATTAGAAGAAAAAAATTTGTCTCAAAAGGATCAGGTAAAATTGAAGATGAATATATTACAGGATTATTAAAAGAAGAATGGATAAAATAAATTAGATTAATTTAATTAGTGAGAGTGGATATTATGTTAAAAGATGTTAGAAAAATGTTATTTTTTAATTTTAAAACGTTAGTAATTTTTGAATTATTTTTTAAAATAGTCAGTTTGATTATTTTTTCACCATTATTTATGTTTATATTTAATGGGATAATGAAATTAAGTGGGTTTAATTATTTAACTTTTGAAAATATTTTTAATTTTTTATTGAATCCCATAACGATTATAATGATGATTTTTTTCTTGTTACTTTTAACGGTATATACTATATTTGATATTAGTACAATTATTATTATTTTAGATGCTTCAAGGCAAGAGAAAAAGATTATGGTAAAAGATGCAGTTAGGATATCTTGGCAAAAATCGGTAAAAGTTTTTAAATTAAAAAATTTATCTTTAGCTTTTTTAGTATTGTTTTTAATTCCTTTTTTAAATATTGGTTTGGCAACAGGGTTTGTTTCTTCGATTAAGATTCCTGAATTTATTATGGATTTTATTATGGCTAGAAAAGATTTAACTTTTTTATTTATTTTAGTTAGTTTATTATTAATGACTTTGTTGTTAAGATGGATATATTCTTTACATTATTATATTTTAGAAGATTGCGATTTTAAAACAGCACGAATAAAAAGTGAAAATTTAAGCCGTCATCATCATATTAAAGATATTAGCAAAATTATTTTAAGTGAATTTGGTCTTTTGTTATTATATTTATTATTTATTTTAGGAGGCATTATTCTTATTATAGTTATTAATTATTTGGTTAAAAAGTTAGGGTTATTAAATAGCTTTTTGATTACCATTATTTGGTTATTTATTGCGGTTAGTTTAATAATTTATACCCTATTTTCAACACCAATAAGTTATGCTTGTATAAGTTGGCTTTATTATAGTCATAAAAAGCAAAAAGAAGAAAAAATTAAACATATTCAAATGAATGATATAAAAGAAATAAAAAATAGTAATAAAATATGGACAACTATAAAAATAAGTATTGTGATTGTAACAGTAATTTTAGGGACAATTTTTACGAAAAATGTTATCAATGGCAATTATAATTTAAATATAGAGTATGTAAAGAAAATGGAAGTAACAGCGCATCGGGGAGCATCAGTTCTTTATCCTGAAAATACAATGAGTGCTTTTGTCGGAGCAAAAAATTTAGGAGCTGATTGGATAGAATTAGATGTACAACAAACTAAAGATGGGAAAATTATTGTAATGCACGATATTAATTTAAAAAGAACAGCTGGCCTTAATAAGAATACTTGGGAAGTTACTTATGAAGAAATTAAAAATGTAGATGTAGGCAGCTTTAAAGATGAAGCTTTTAAAGATGAAAAAATTCCTTTGTTGGAAGATGTTATTAAATGGGCGAAAGAAAATAATATGAAACTTAATATTGAATTAAAGCCAACAGGAAATGAAACTAATTTTGAAGCTAGTGTGATAGATATTATTAAAAGGTATGCTTATGAAGATTATTGTGTCATAACATCACAAGTGTATTCCGTTTTAGAAAATGTCAAAAAATATGATGAAAGTGTAACGACTGTGTATGTAATGAGTTTAGCTTATGGTGAGATAACATCTTTAGATAAGGCCGATAATTTTAGTATTGAAAGTACAAGTATTACGAAAACGTTAGTAGCAAGTATTCATAATGAAGGAAAAGAATTATATGCTTGGACTGTTAATAGTGAAGAAAATATTAATAAGATGATCGATTTAAATGTCGATAATATTATTACAGATGATATTAGTTTAGCGAAAGAATTAGTTTACAAAAGTAAAACAAGTAATTTAATTTGGGAATTTGTCAAAGTAGTAGAAAATTTGTTTTAAAATTAAAGAGGAAAAGATTACTTTCTTCTTTTCTTTTTAAGAAAAATGTGATATCTTAGTTTAAAAGAAAGTGAGGGTATTATGATACCATTTAAAAGAGCTAATATTTTAATTCCAAAAAATGTGGATATGACAAAGTGGAGTGTGGTAGCTTGTGACCAATATACAAGTGAGCCAGATTATTGGATGGATGTCGAGAATATTGTGGGTGATAGTCCTTCGACATTAAGACTTACTTTGCCAGAGATTTATTTAGAGAGTAATGATGTAGAAGATAGAATTAAGACAATTAATCAAACGATGCAAGAATATGTTGATGCTAATCTATTTGAACGACTAGATAATACAATGATTTATTTGGAAAGAAAACAAAGTGATGGGAGAATTAGAGAAGGTTTAATAGGTATTCTCGATTTAGAAGATTATAGTTATGAACAAGGTAGTGAAACTTTAATAAGAGCAACGGAAAAAACAGTAATTGAAAGAATTCCGCCAAGACTTAAAGTAAGAGAAAATGCTTCTTTGGAATTACCCCATATTATGATATTAATTGATGATGATAAAAAAGAAATTATAGAAAATTTAAAGAGAAAAGTTACGGATAATGATAAAGTATATGATTTTGATTTAATGAAGAATGGTGGGCATATAAAGGGATATAAATTAGATGATCAAACAATTGATGAGGTTTGTGAAAAATTAGAAAAATTGGCTGATAAGGATAATTTTCAACAAAAATATGGCGTAAAAGATAAGGGTGTGTTATTGTTTGCGATGGGGGATGGTAATCATTCTTTAGCAACGGCCAAGGCTAATTATGAAAATTTGAAAAAAACAATGGCAGAAGATGAATATTTAAATGATCCACATCGTTATGCTTTAGTTGAATTAGTTAATTTACATAGTGATGCTTTAGAATTTGAAGCAATACATCGTGTAATATTTGATACAGATGTAAATGATTTAGTAGATGAATTATATAAATATTATGATATTAATGAAGATGGTGATGGGGAATATTTTGAATTAGTAACAAAAGAGATAGATAAAAAATTATATATAAAGAATCCAAAAGCTAATATTGCTGTGGGATCAATCCAAATTTTCTTAGATGAATATTTAAAAAATCATAAAGGAAAGATTGATTATATTCATGGTGATGATGTTACGAGAAAAATGGGCCAAAAAGAAGGGAATGTTGCTATTTTATTTAAACCAATGCAAAAAGATGAATTATTTAAAACTGTAATTTTAGATGGGGCTTTACCAAGAAAAACTTTTTCAATGGGAAGTAGTAATGATAAACGTTATTATTTAGAAGCAAGAGCTATAAAATAAATTTTTGATATCACTTTAAAGAAGTGATATTTTTTTAGGGCAAAAGTGGCTAAGAAAAAGTTGGAATGAAGCCTAAAAAAAGCATAAAAACTATCTTGACTAAATAATTTTTTTTACATATAATGAAAGCTATGAAGAAATATTTTTACATATTATTTAATGTCAATAAAATGTTTGGTAAAAATATAATATAAGAAAGGGATGATTTTATGAAAAAAATGAAAAAAGCAATGTCTTCAGTAATAATTGGTGCCGTGGTTTTTAATTCGTTTTCACCAATAGCTTTAGCATTGAATTATGATGAATTAAATAAAGTAAAGTTAAATGATACAAATCTTATGAATAATAAGGTAGCGGAAAATGTTAATATAACTCCTAAGGGCAATTTAGAAGTGGAAACGCATCTTTTATTACCAATTAGAAATAATGAAAATAGTGATATTACTTTAACTATTTATGATAATGAAGGTAATAAAGGAAGTATTAGTATTAAAGATGTTGCTAAAGCACAAGATGGTTATTTAACGGATGCTTTAGTTTTAGGGGATCAAACAATTCGATTTAGTGCTAGTAAAAGAGGAACAAAAGGTAATTTATTATCTGGTGTAAGTGAAGAACAAGATAAAAATATTGTTTACTTTGCTATTAATTTTTATGAGATATTAAAGGGAACTTATAAAATCGAATTAAAGGGAACAAATTTTGTTACTTATAGTACAGATGTTACATTAGATAATTTTTCAAAAAGAGTAATGATTACTAATGAAAAAGGAATGTTTGCCATTGGTGATGTAACAGAAGATAATGAAATTAATGAAAATGATATTGCAGTAATGAAAGAAGCCATTGATAATCAAGATGTAACAAAAGATTTAAATTTAGATGGTGTGGTTGATATTGCTGATTTAAATTATATAACAGCTAATATTAATAATGATGTTAAAAGTGCTGTAATCGAAGATACAAGTGTAATATTATCAAGTGAAAATGTTAATGTTGAAGTTCTTAATGAACAAATTGTGGAAGGGAGTGCAACTCTTGACAGTATTTTTTCTGATGAAGGAGTTGTAAGATTTCAACAAATTGATGATAAACCGATAGAAATTGCGTTAAATTTAAGTGGAAATAGTGATACAGCAATCAAAATGAGTGAATTAAGAATCGATTTTGGTGATAATGTTCCTGAGGATGCTGTCATTATTATTGAAACAGAAAATGGCGAACGTATTGAACACGCTGTACCAAAGACAGAATATCAAGGAATTCATTTATTTACAGACGAACTTACAGAAGGTATGCGAAAAATTGAAATTGGAGAACAAATTGCTGTTAAAAAGGTAACAATTGTTATTAAGAAAGCAGGCTCTAATAATTTAGCGGATATAGCGAAAGTAGAATTCTTAAATAATGTTAAAGTAGAAACAAAAGAACCAGAAAATTTTTATACTCCTAAAAATATTCAAGTTGATACGAAAAAAAGTGAACAATTAACCGTAACATTCAATAGTGTACCAAATGTTACAGGTTATGAAGTTAAAATAAATGGTGGCGATAAAAAGAATGTTATTTTTCAAACTACTTATACATCTTTTACTATTGAAGATTTAAAAAATTATGTGGAATATAGTATTCAAGTTCAATCTGTTAATCAAGAATGGCGAAGTGGATGGAGTGAAATAGTTAAAGCAACCCCTGAAGCAACAAGAAGACCACCTGCTGTCGATATGGTAGTAGCAACACCAACTTTTGCTGGTATTGATTTTAGTTGGAACCCTATGGATGATACTAAGTCATATAATATTTATTATCGAGAAGTTGATAGTGCAGTATGGGAAAGTGTTAAAAATATTACGACTAATAAATATGAATTAAGAAATTTAAAAGCACATACAAAATATGAAGCATACGTAACTGGTAATAATGATTTAGGAGAAGGTAGTGATTCACAACACGTTTATGCGACAACTTTGGAAGAAAAAGCGACAATTTATCCTAAATATAAATTAATTAATGATATAGTTATAGATGGACGAACTAATCATATTAAAGATGTTATTTTGAAAAATGGCGAAATGACTGACGGATATAAATTTGCAATGGTTGATGATAATTATAAAACTTTTTGGAATTATACGAATTGGGCAGCTGGAAGTCATTATAATAAATATAATATGCCAACAACGATATTAGATCAAGCTTATGAAATGGATGAATTCGTATTTACGGTACCTGATGATTTTAATTATACCTATAAAACTGGTACTTATGATAAAAATGTGGGTCAATATTATGATACATTAGTTTATTATTGGAATACCGAAGATGAAAAAACAGATAAAAATGCGACGGTGGTACCAGGTGTTTTAACAACTAAAAGGGATGAAAATGGGCGTATTTATTATGTTTTGAAATTAGAAAAACCTATTATTGCTAATGCGATTCAGTTAGGTCTTACTAATGCTTCGACAGTTGATTCTGTACAAATTGCGGAACTTAAATTTTATAAATATGATTCTTTAGTTGATGATGTTGCATCTTTATTTGCTGATGATTTAAGAGTTGAGCTTGTACCAGGTGTTAATCAAGAAATGATTAATCAATTAAGAGAAAGAGCTAATGAAAAAGATCATGATGAATATAATCCTTATCGCGATTCTATTTTACAAGATTTAGATTATGCCGAAAAGATATTAAATGATGAAAAATTAAATGATGTTATAATGGTTGATCCAAATTATACAAATACCTACAATAGCAGTTCTTTAGGTTTTGCGATGACCATTAGTGATTATCAACCTTTAGGTATAGCTGTTCATGAAGGAGAACAAATTAATGTCTATGTTGGTTCCAATGGTAATCCCAATGTGCAATTAGTATTTACCCAAAATTATGCAGAAGCTAATACTTGGAGTAAAGCAGTTAATCTTAAAAAGGGTCAAAATGTAATAACGGTTCCGACAATAGGTAGTGGGACGAGTGAACGTGGTGGAAGTTTATATATTCGCTATACAAGTGCCCCAAATAGTAATAATCCTATAAAGGTTCGGGTGAGTGGAGGAGTAAAAATTCCTGTTCTCGATACAACTTATTTAGAAACAGAAGAAGCTAAGAAAGAAGCAATAACTAATTATATAAATGAATTAAGTGAATATGTTAATAATTTACCAACTTTATATAATGAAGTGTATAAAGATAGTGAAAATCCTTATAGTTATGACAAAGCAACTAGTGCATTAGGAGTTACAGAAATTGTGACAAAATATGGTTTATGGTCATTTGCCAGTGAAGCTGTTTTAAATGCGATAAATGCGAAGTTAACTAATATGGATGAAAAAGTTGATCGTTTATTAGAAGCAACAGAAGCTTTTGATGAAATGATGTTAATGTTCTATCGTCATAAGGGTTTAACCGAAAATAGTGAGGAAATTAGTAATAATATTCCAAAAGCGAGAATTAATATTCGTTATATGCGGATGTTTGATGGAGCT
>CANQXV010000049.1 GCA_947627895.1 uncultured Bacilli bacterium | reverse complement strand
CCGTATGCGGGAAAGCTGCACGTACGGATTTGTGAGGGTTGCATGGGGTAACCTGTGCTTCTACTCGATTATAATTAGGGAGAAAAGTAGGTGTAAAGTATATTTGCTAAGCATTGTTATAACACCTATATAGATGTATAATATCTATAAGAATAAAATAAGTAATTTCTTTACAAACTAAATAAGAAAGGGTAGTAGAATATATGAAAGAAGAGAATAAGAAAAAAAGCTTAATGTTATTAGTAATAGGAGTACTAGTATTACTAATAATTATTGCCGGAGCAACATATGCTTATTTTCAAGCACAAATAGGTGAAGGAAAATCAACTGATGCTACCTTTATAACCGATACTACTGATAATTTAACTTTTATCGTAGGAGGTAATATCAGTATTAATGCCAATTTAGATAACTTTGGAAAAGACAATGGTGGTGAAAATCAAGATTCAGAATCAACAGCTACGGCCAATCTTATTGCCAATAGTACATTAGGTACAACCGAACAATATAAATATAATATATATTTAGAAGTGGATAAAAATGATTTTGAATATGTGTCATATAAGAAAACAGCTGATGTAGAATTAGGAGAAGATACTTTAAAATTCATGACTAAATATGAAAAAACTTTAGGAAATAATGATGATTATCGGGGTGTAACAAATGGTTATGAAGGAATACCCGAATTATTTTTAACAATAATATCACCAGAAGGGACAGAGTATACTACAGCTATAAATGGATTAGGAAAACATTACATAGAAGAATTTGCTAAAAGTGAAACTGAGACAGATCCTAAAGTAGGAGGATACGATATAACCGAATTAAGAGAAGGAATATATCCATTAATAGAAGATGAAGTAATTCAAGTAACAGATAAAGAAATAGGCCAAAAAACAGATGAATGGAAAATAAGGGTAACACTAAAATATTTGACTGATACGGACCAACAATTAAATGCGGGAAAAACTTTCAAAGGAAAAATAATAATTCAAAGTGAAAAGATACCAACTGACTTAATGGATGTATGTGCATCAGGTGCTAATTTAGCAAATTGTATAAAGAAACTACATGATGAAAGCAACTATGCAGCAAGTAATTTAATATATCATGATGGACAACCTGATTATAAAGAAGAAACAAACGCATCATTAGAAGCAGGAGACGAATCATATAGGTATACTGGTTCATATGAAAAAGTTAATAATTATGTATGTTTTGGAGAAGGCTCTAATGCTGAAAAATGTCCAGATAATAATTTATATCGAATAATAGGAACATTTAAAAATGAGACTGGTCAATACGAAACAAAATTAATAAAAGCGGATTATGCTTCAAAAGAAGATTTAGGAACAGGTACCGAAAAAGAACCAAGCGACGATTCAACTCCCGGATCGTATTGGGATTATACAACATATGGTCCGATTGGGAATGAGAAAAATATCAATTCCGAAAAAGATACTTTTGCACATCGGTACAAAGGAAATTTAACAGAAGTAGATAGATATAGATGGCAAGAAAATGGAGATACCAATACTCAAGCAAATTGGTCAAATGCTTTATTAAATAAGCAACATTTGAATATAGAATTTTATAATCATTTAATAGGAAATTCTGAAGAAAATGTATGGAGTAAATTAATAGCACAACATGATTGGATATACGCAAGTACCACATCAACATGGGTAAATGTTGGTGAAGCAGATAACGCTAAAATAGCATATAATAATGAAGTAGGAGATTATTCAAAAGGGACACAATTAACAGATTCAGAAAATATAGGATTAATGTATGTATCAGATTATTTATATGGAGCAAGTCAAGAACATTGGAATAAAAAAGGATATAACGAAGTTTGGACATATAATGCAGATACATATAAAGATATATCAAATAATCCTGTTGGAAAATTTGATGCTGATGAAATTAATACAGATTATCGTTCTGCAACAGCAGATAATTGGTTATATATGGGTATATGGGAATGGTTAATCACACAAAGACAAGATTATGCTTTTGTAGCGTTCGATGTGGATGCCACTGGGATTGTAGCCGCATGCGATGTTGGATATTGTACGGTTGTGGTCCGTCCTTCCTTTTATCTTACATCTAGTGCTCAACTAAAAGGTGGATCCGGGACAATTGATGATCCGTATACATTGGTAGTCGCAGATGCTTAGTTGAGCATAATAAAACTGGGAATTTAAAAAAATCAATTCCTAGTTTTTTATTGCTTTTAATGCCGCATTTTTGTAGGTTCTAGATAATAGTCCAGCTCCTAATTTAATGCCTCCAAAATATCTTACAACAACGATTAAAATATTATCTAAATTATTTAATTCAATTAAATTATATATTTGACCTCCAGCTGTACCACTTGGTTCTTTATCATCGGTTTTCCCAGCATTAACTCCTATTTTATAAGCATAAACAACATGTTTGGCTTTTTTATGTTCTTTTCTTAATTGGTTAATAATTGGTTTTATTTCATCTTTATCATTAATTTTATAAGCGAAACTAATAAATTTTGATTTTTTTATTTCAATGGTAGCACTTTTTAAAAGCATAAGAATCACCTAAAAATATTATATCTTATTTTTATCATTTTTTGTAGTATAATAGAGGAGTAAGTGGTGAGGACTATGTTGCAAGAAAAATTAAAAACAATTCCGCATTTGCCGGGAAGTTATCAAATGCGTAATGCCAATAATATAGTTATTTATGTTGGAAAAGCGAAAGATTTATATAAACGAGTAAATTCTTATTTTAAAGGTAATGATTATGGTAAAACTGCGAAATTAGTTAGTGAAATAACTGATTTTACATATATTACGACCGCCACTGAACAAGAAGCATTTATTTTAGAAATTAATTTAATTAAGCAATATAATCCTAAATATAATATTTTACTTAAAGATGATAAAACTTATCCTTATATTGAATATATTAGAAAACCTTATCCTCGCCTTAAAGTATCAAGATATACATCAATTAAGAAAAAAGATAAAAAGATATTATTTGGGCCATATCCTAATGTATATGCGGCCAGAAGAATAGTTAATTTAATAAATAGATTATATCCGTTAAAAAAATGTGAAGGTAATCCTAAAAAAGTATGTCTATATTATCATATTGGCGAATGTTTAGGTTATTGTGAAAAACATAATATCCCCGAATTAAGTCAAATGGAAGAAGATATTTTAGGCTTCTTAAAAGGTAATAATAAAATTATTAAAGATAAAATAATGGAAAAGATAACGAAATTAAGTGAAAATCTTAATTTTGAAGCCGCTTTAGAACTTAAAAATGAACTTAAATTTATAAATGTCGTTTTAGATAAACAAAAAGTAGAAATTCATGATTATATTAATCGGGATGTTATTAGTTACTATTTAGATGAAGGCATTGTTTCCGTTCAAATTCTTTTTTTAAGAAATGGTAAAATTATTGGTGGTAGCAATGAAAAATTTTATTTAATTTCTGATGAAGCTGATGAAGTTAAATCTTATCTTTTAAATTTTTATTCCAAACATGAAATACCTCACGAATTAGTGGTGGATGCGAAAATAGGCGATAATATCCTAGGTGAAATTTTACATACTAAGATTGTGGTACCTCAAAAAGGAAAGAAAAAGGAACTCGTTGCAATGGCTTATAATAATGCCAAGATTGCGCTTATTCAAGAGCTTCAAATTTTAGATAAAAATGTTCGCAGAACGGAAGGGGCTAATGAAGAGTTAAAAGAACTTTTACATTTACCAATACTTGATCGGATTGAAGCCTTCGATAACTCTAATTTATTTGGATCATTCGCGGTAAGTGGGATGGTGGTTTTTTTAAATGGAAAACCAGCCCGAAATGAATATCGCAAATTCAAAGTTTTGGTTGACAAAAATGATGATTATAATACGATGCGGGAGGTTATATATCGAAGATACTATCGGGTTTTAATAGATAAACTTACCCCTCCAGACTTAATACTCGTTGATGGTGGTATTAATCAAATTAATGCTTGTAATGATATTTTAAGAGACCTTAATTTAAATATTAAAGTCTGCGGTTTAAAAAAAGATGATAAACACCGGACCAGTGAATTAATTGATGGAGCAACTCTAGATGTTATACCAATACCTCGAAGTAGTGATATATTCCATTATTTAACCAGAATTCAAGATGAGGTGCACCGCTATACGATAACTTATCATAAACAAATAAGAAGTAAGGGTAGTATTGCAAGTATCTTAGATAATATTGAAGGTATTGGTTCGGTTCGGAAAAAAGCTTTAATTAAAAAATATGGTAGTGTTGCTAAAATGCGGGAAGCAGACACTACAGATTTACAAGAAATTTTGCCCGAAAAAGTAGCAGTTGATTTAAAAAAATTCTTAGATGGCTTTTTTGAGGCAAAAAAATAGTATTTTAGCTAAAAATATTGTATAATTTTAATCGGGGTGAGAAGATGAAGTTAATTACTTTAAATAAAGATCCAAATATCAAGATTGATAATAAGTTAACTTATTTTTTGAACCCAGATTATGTTTATATACCGATATTTAAAAATAAATTAAAAGTTAAACAAAATGAGTATGTCTGTAAAGGTGATGTACTTTTTCTTAATAATTTCAGTGTACTTGCCCCAATATCCGGCATTATATATGGCATTAGTACTTGTAATATAAATAATCATCAAGAAAAATGTTTAGTTATTAAAAATGACTTTCGGGAAAAAAGAAGAGTTATTAAACATAAAACGAAACAAAAGTTGACGATTGATTCCTTACTTTCTACTTTAGAAGAATATAATCAAAAACATTTACTTAGTATTTTTAAAAATATTAAAATTATTGATAATTTAGTTATTAGTATTATTGATGATGAACCATATAATCATAATTGTATTATGTTAATGAAAGAAAATGTTAAAGAAGTTCTAGATATGATTGATGAACTTAGTATTTTATATAATACTTTGTCTTCAACCATTGTGGTTAAAGAATGCGAAAGTAATATTATTGAAGAATGTCTTAATACTATTGGCACTTATCCTAATATCAAAATAAGTTTAGTGGATGACCTATATCTTTTAGAAAGAAAAGATTTTTTACTAGAACATTTAAAATATGATAGTAGTAAAACTTTATATTTAAATATTAAAGATATTTTAGATTTAGCGGCTTTACTTATTAATAGAGAAGTAAATTTAGAAAAATATTTAACTATTAGTGGTGAAGGAGTAATGGGTCAAGTTTTAAGAGTAAAAAAATATAGTAATGCATATGAGGTAATAAGTAAAAATATTAAAGTACCAACGGATGCTATTTATTTTATAAATGGGGTTATGAGTGGTTATGTTGGGAGTATCCAAGATTTAATTATTACAGACGATGTTAATTGCATTAATATTATGAAAAAACGAAAGAATATTGCTGATGAATGTTTTAACTGTGGTAAATGTAGTGAAATTTGTCCAGTTAAGATTAATCCTATTAAATGTATGTGGAAGCAAAAAAGTGATAAAAGGTGCCTTAATTGTGGCTTATGTAATTATATTTGTCCCGTTTATCTCGATTTAAAAGCTTATGTTCGGGGTGATAAAAAATGAATTATATTCATGATGCTAAAACCAAAACTAAAATGATTTTTGAATATTTGTTATGTCTATGTCCTTTATTAGGATATGGTCTTTATAAAAATGGCTTTTTAGTTTATCAAAAAGGTTTAATTTCTTTTGGTTTAATCTTTAAACCTCTTTATTTAGTTTTAATTACGCTAGGTATCTATGAATTAATATACTTAGTAACAAAGCGAAAACTAGGTTTTGATTATGATGTCATAAGTTATGTATTAGTTTCTTTAGCTGTTTCGCCAAATATAAATATTTTATATTTTGCCATTATTATGCTGGTATCGATTTTACTATTTAGACTTTTATTTAAAAAAGTTTATCTTAATCATATCGCCATAATTTACCTTATTTTTTATTTAATTGTCTATTTTATGCATGAACTTAATTTTGCCAGTATTTTAGAACAAACGACGAATTATTCTTTTGATTATTTTGATCTATTAATGGGTAGACAAATTGGGGGAATAGCCTCAACTAGTATTATCATTAGTTTAGTTATTTACTTTTTCTTATATTTAAGTAAAAATATCAAAAGTATTATTCCTTTAGTAAGTTATGGTACTTACTTTTTCCTTATGGGAACTGTTCTTTTAATTCAAAAAGAGTTTAATTTTTCCCTTCTTTTTAATGCCAATGTTATTTTTGCCCTTATTTTTGTGGCCACTGAAGCAATAAGTAGTCCTAACACCCGCGTTGGTAAAATTATTTATGGTGTTGTGGTGGGCATTTTAACAGTAGTATTATCTTATTTACTTAATCCGCTTGTCGGACCTTATATGGCAATTCTTCTAGCTAGTACTATGCGTAATATCTATGATATAGAACTAAATTTACCTATTTTTACGAAAAAATATAGAAAAAATAAAGGAAATAGAATATAATACGGAAATATATATAAGTAGAGGTAAAAAAGATGGCCTATATTAACGAAGAAGAAATAAATAAAATTCGGATGGAAGCAGATATTGTCGATATTATATCGGATTATTTACCTTTGCAACAAAAAGGCAAGAACTTTGTGGCTCTTTGTCCTTTTCATAATGACCATTCCCCATCTTTAGTGGTTTCCAGAGACCGGCAAATATTTAATTGTTTTACCTGTCGGACGGGTGGAAATGTTTTTGCGTTTGTCATGAAATATGAAAATGTCTCTTTTTTAGAGGCTATATCCATTGTAGCTCGTAAAATTGGTTATAATTTGCAATTTGATCCCACCAAAAACATGGGACCATTAAAAAGAGAATATGAAATATATAATTTAGCCTTAAAGTTTTATCTTAATAATCTAAATACCACGGAGGCTAAAGAGGCTAAGGAATATCTTATCTCGCGGGGTATAACCGAAGAGATAATTGAAGAGTTTAAAATTGGCTTAGCCTTAAAAGAAAAAGATACATTATATCAACTATTAACTAGTAAAAAATACACTTTGGATGAAATTGAAAAATTAGGATTAGTTAATAAAGCTGGGGAAAATGTCTTTGATACCTTTGAAAATAGGATAATGATACCGATATCTAATAATTCAGGACAAGTTGTAGCTTTTACAGGCCGAATATATCATGGTGAAGATGCAGCCAAGTATGTTAATACAAAAGAGACCTCTATTTTTAAAAAAAGTCATATTTTATTTAATTACGCCAATGCTAAAAAATATATCCGTGAGAAAAAAGAGGTTGTGATTGTTGAAGGCAATATGGATGCGATAATGCTCGCGGCTAAGGGCATTAAAAATGTAGTGGCTTTGATGGGGGTTGCCATATCTCAAGACCAAATAACCGAACTGCAAAAATTGCATGCCCGTATCATTTTAATGCTTGATAATGATAATGCCGGAACGGATGCAACCATAGATTTAGGTGAAAAATTAGTTAAAAGTAATTTAGATGTTCGAATTGTAAGACTAAGTGGGGCGAAAGACCCAGATGAATACATTCGTAAATTTGGGGTTACCGCCATGGAAGATGCTCTAAAACATGGCACAAGTTATCTAGATTTTAAATTAAATTACTTAAAAAGCGATAAAGATTTGCAAAAAATTCCAGATGTGGTAAAATACATCAAGGAAGTTCTTGCTAGTTTGTCGGGTTATGATAAACTAACTAAGGAAATGATTATTACGCAACTAAGTGAAAATTATCATATAGATAAGGGAGTGTTAAAAGAGAATTTAAAGGAGGATACTGCTAAAAAAATAGAAGTTGATGTACCAAAAGAAGTGGTACGTAAAACAAAATATGAACTGGCAACTAATAAAATATTGTATGCCATGATGTTAGATAGTAGATATATTCGTATATATAAGGAAAAATTAGGATACTTTAAAAATAAAATTGAAAGAATAATTGCTCAAGAAATCGTTTATTATAATAATACGAATAATGGAATTAATATTGCCGATTTTCTAAGCTATGCTAGTAGTTTAAGTGATGAAGTAAGTTCCAAAATTATGGATATAGTATCACAAAATAATACAGAAGAAGTACCAATTCAAGAATTTAATAATTGTCTTGATGTAATACTTAGTGAGCTTAAAAAGGACGAAATTAAAGATTTGAAACAACAATTAAGAAAAACGATAGATGTGAATGAAAAAATGGAAATATTAGGAAAAATTGCCAATATAAAAAAGGAAGTGTAGATATGAAAGAAATAAAAACGCTTAAAGAACGGGAAGAAAGTTTAATAAAGCTAGGAAAAGAAAAAGGTTATATTACTTTTGAACAACTAGCTGAAGAATTAAAAGGCTTGGATATTGATAGTGATTCGTTAGATGATTTATATAATACTTTAGTCGAAAATAATATCAATGTTATTCCAGAGGCTGATGTTGATGATGCCGGTAATGCTAAAAAGAAAGATGAAATTGAACCGGAAGTAATTTTAGTTGATGAAGATATTACCAAGGATACGAATATTAATGATCCTGTCAGAATGTATTTAAAAGAAATAGGGCGAATTTCCCTTCTAAGTCCCGAACAAGAAATGGAAATTTCCAAAAGAGTTGCTGATGGTGATGAAGAAGCTAAAAGAATTCTCGCGGAATCTAATCTTCGTTTAGTAGTAAGTATAGCGAAAAGATATGTTGGTCGCGGCCTACTTTTCTTAGACTTAATTCAAGAAGGTAATA
>CANQXV010000048.1 GCA_947627895.1 uncultured Bacilli bacterium | reverse complement strand
ATAGATGAAGTACTATATGCGAATGCCGAAGAAGATACATTGTTATATCATAATGGAACAATAAAAGATGATAGTGGTAATGTAATAGATGCAAATGACCAATCCTATAGATTTAGTGGGCCAAGTGATAAAGTAAATAATTATGTATGCTTAGATAATCAAACAGTAGTAGGAGATGCTCCAACACCATGTACATCAAATGAAGACTTATACAGAATCATAGGATTATTTAAAAATAATGGCGAATATGAAATGAAATTAATCAAAGCAAGTGAAGCAACAAAAGAGATGTTGGGAGAAGATGGAGCATACAAAAGTGAAAATTCCTATTACTGGAACTCTAGTAATGGAACAAGCTCAAGTGATAACAATACAAATTTATGGAAAGGAAGTAACTTAAATACAGTAAATTTGAATGCAGAACCAGTTTCAGAAGAACCAGGAAATAAACATTATAAAGACTATCTAGAAGAACACAAACCAGGAATATTGGCCCAAATAGCAGACCACGAATGGATAACAGCAGGGAATACATGGTCTAATATAGGAACCCAAACAATAGTAGATGCCTATAAAAATGAAATAAAAGAACCAAATGGAGGAGCAGAAGCAGGGTATAATGAAGCAGAAGATGAAAAAACAGAACCAACAAAGATAGGACTAATGTATGTAAGTGACTATGGATACGCAGCAAGTCCAGAAAACTGGACAAAATATACATTAAATAATTATAGCTCAGCAAAAGCAAGTAATTGGATGTCTATAAGTCCATTCGAATGGACAATCACCTGTCTAGCCGACGGTTCTGACCATGCGTTCGATGTGTATAGCAGCGGGAGCGTCGACAACAACGTTGTGTACAACGGCTGTGCGGTCCGCCCGTCCTTCTATCTCTCATCTAGCACAGAAATAGCCTCAGGAAAAGGGACAAAGGAAAACCCATACCGGATTGCCTTAGATACGGACAGTTAGGAATAATCTAACTAAATAAAAGAAAAAATAGATCAAAAAGTGCGACCAGAGATCGATGAATTTGATCTATTTTTAATATAGAAAGTAAAAAAGGACATCCAAAAAAGAAAATTTAATAAAAAATAGAAATAAATAAAAGTCATATGTCGTAGAGAATAAAAGAATAGGGAATTCTGATATAAATAGAAGAATAAAAGGCTCGTTTAAGTAAAGTTAAACCAACATTAAAAATAGACATAATTCTAACTTTGCCTTTATTTTTGTAAACTTTATGAGTTTCAATAGAAATATGTTTGTAACATTTAGTATTTTTAGAAAAGTCAGCCCCAACAATAGTACAAAAAAGAATAGAGAAACAAACTAAAGAATACATGATAAATCCTTATGATTAGTTTTTATTTCCCATTAAATTAATCTAAAATCAAGTAAAATCCAAGACGAGAATCTTGGATTTTCTTATTAACTTAATTGATTAGATGGACCACTGCTTGGTTTGTTATTACCAGCAACACCACTATTAGTGCTTGGTTTATCGTTATCTGTTATCATATCATCAACATTGGAATCAATATTAGTACTTATTTTAACACTTAAGCCATCACTCATATTTGATGTAAATTTAGAATAAGCTGATTTTATAACATAAGTATTAGTGCCACTGCTAGGATTAGTTATAGTAAACGATGGAGTTTCGGTTCGTCCTAAATATTTTAATTCACCAGTTGTTGTTTTTTGATATACTAAGTAACCTAAAGTACCGATATTAGCATCATTATAAGCAATTCTTTTTTCATAATATTTAACAGCATGTTCTTCATAATAAGTATTAAAATAATCAGTTAAATAATCTTTATCTATTGCTTGAGGAGTTGCAATTGGATCCCAAGTAATAGTTAATGTTGAACCATTATAGGTATATTTGGCATTAGTTGGATCACTTAATTTATTAAATCTTGGTGATACTTCGGTTGGTTCTGTACCTTCCTTAAATATTTCGGCTGTTACTAAATTTGATGGAGTATAAGGACTAGCAAGTTGGGTAGGGAATGTTTCAAGTTCCACATTTACAGTTACAATACTTGATGGTTTTTCAAATGTTTTATTTTTGGAGTATATTCTTTTACCAATATCACCCATGATAGAGTTACGGGCTTTACTACCTATGCTAATAGTTAAGTAATCTTCACTTGTAATCGTATCATAACCTAGCCATAAAGCAATAGCGTATTCTGGATTATAAGTTATATTCCAAGCATCGTTGGTAGCCTCACTAGGTAAGTGTTTATCTTCAATAACTTTTTTATCGATAGTTGTTGTCCCAGATTTAGCCGCGATATCGGTACCACTTACAGTAACACCACCAACACCACTTTTGGCCGCCGTCATTAACATACTTGTTATCATATAAGCAGTTTCAGGACTCATGGCTTCCACTTTTTCATATTTATGTTCATATACTTGACCAGTTTCAACATATTCAACTTTAGTGAAAACATAAGGTTCGATATAAATACCACCCCGGCCATAGGCGGCATAAGCGGCACTCATTTGTAAAGGCGATACGCCATCAAAACCACCGATAGAAGCTGATTCATAAAGTGTAGAACCATAATCAATACCTAAACGATGAACGAAATCACTAATATATGATTGACCTTTTTCATTAACAACTCTTTTGAAAGTTCTAAGTGCCGGAATATTGTAGGAATTAGCAAGGGCGGAACGAATGGTTAGTAGGCCATGATAATAACCATCGGCATTTTTAATGGAACCACCACCGGTATAGGTAGTCTCCTCATCTAGAACCATGGTAGATGGAGCACAATCTGTTAGGTATTCAAAACAAGGACCGTAGTCGAATAATATTTTGGCGGTTGACCCAGGTTGCCGTCTAATATCAGTTGCATGGTTGGTTCCTTTAGCCCCTTCATTATATTTTCGGCCTCCTGATAAAGCAACAACGGAACCATCGCTCATAGAGGTAATGGCAACGCCTTCTTCTAATTTTTCATTAGGGAATTCATAAGTAAATTCGCCCCGTTCTAATTGATTTAAAACCTCTTGAGCATTTTTATCAATGGTTGTATATATTTTCATTGGAACTTTATATGGATCGTTGTCGTCACCTAGTTCATCTCTCACTTGGCTAATAACAAAATCGATTACCGCTTTATTAGACCCATCGGCTTCACTACTATATTTATGCGTTGTAAGTAGGGAAGAAATAGGAATTTTTTGCGCATCTTCTTTTTCTTGTTCGGTGATATAACCATGTTGCACCATTAATGATAAAACAGTATTTTGTCTTTTAGCTACTTTTTCTTCATTAGTAAATGGATTTAAAGTTCTCGCATTTTGGAACATTCCGGCTAGGACTGAGGCTTCCGCTAAAGATAGGTCGGAAACACTTTTACCAAAGAAATATTGACTAGCTTGTTCAACCCCAAAGATACCACCTTCAATATAGATATTCTTATCAGTTGCAAACCATAGGGTATTAACATAGAATTCCATGATTTCTTCTTTAGTATAATTACTTTCTAGTTTAAAGATAGACATATAAATATCGGTAAATTTCCGAATAATACCTTTAATACCTGAAGAATTACGATTGGTATAATCATTTTTAATTACTTGCATGGATAGGGTAGAAGCTCCCCCCGCGGCATCATTACCTAATAATTGACCTACTAAAGCTTTACTAAATCTGGCAATATCTAAACCAGTATGTTGGAAAAATCTTGAGTCTTCGGTAGCTACAATTGCATCAATTAATACTTGAGGTAGGTCATCATATGTAACTAAAACTCTATTTTCACTACCATATCTAGTCATTTCGGTACCATCCGCATAATAAATTATGGTTGGTTCTTTAGAATATAATTTATCCCGGTTAAATTCCGGTGCTGTTAAAATAATATATAAAGCAAAGATTAAAACAGCAGTTACGCCAATAATACCAACACTTAAGATAATAGCCCAAATACTAATCTTTATTTTTTTACTAACTTTTTTCTTTTCTTTAGTTTCATTACCATCACTAACTTTTTCTTTTTTTACCATTTTTAATTTTTTCATCTTCAATATCACTCTCCAATTAATTTATCAATTACTTGTAAATAATCTAGTCCTTTCGTAAAATTATATTTTATTTCATAACCCTTTTCTTTAATATAACTATAAGGAATACTTTTTCGTTCATTTTTATTTATAAAGTCAATAAAGTCTTGCCCCATAAAAACATAATATTCATCATTAATCATAATTAGTAAAAAAACTATGCCTTTGGCTTTTAAAATATGTTTAATGTGGGTAATTTGATGAGAACTTACATTGGTAATGGGAAAAGCACTTTTTTGTTTAGTAACCTTTGCATCAAATTCAATATAATAACCTTTATAAATACCATTGTAGTCTAAAGTTGATGGTTTTTGGAAATAAGCTTCAAGTATTTTTCTTTGATCATAATCAACTTTAACAATTCCAATCGGGGTTGGTTTTTTATAGATATAAGCAATATCTTTATCAATATAATATTGATTAGTAATTTCTAATAAATATTCTAAATCCATCCCACGATTCGCGTGATTATTTATTTTGGTAAAGTTCTTTTTAATATTATTTGGATATAACAAAACAATCACCTATTAAAAATTATATCATATTTTTGATTTTTTTAATATCATAATTAGAAATTAAAAAAAGATTATTTACGCGTTAAACGATAATCTTTTTTAGTATCTATCATATCTAAAAAACTAGGTTCAAAAATATTGGTTTCATCATCGTATATCCTAGAAATATACCATAATAATTCTTCATCAAAACCTCTTTTTTCTAAGTAACTAAGGTAAATATAAAAATCTTCTCGCGGCCAAGTTTGTTTATAAACACCCGAAAGAGTATTAAGAAGCATAAAGATAAAACAAGCAATACTAGTTTCATGATTAAAACTAAATTTTTGCACCTCTTCATCAAAAGGGTATTTACTAAAGGCGCGTAAGTCCGCATTACTTGGTAAATGAAAAGCTCTTTGGGGTTTACTTCCTAGAATATAAGAGCCATCCATATCAACAGCCCGGACCTTTTTAGATTCCATATCCCAAATAAAATTATTGCCGTAGATATCGCCAAGAAAAAATTGTCCCTTTAGTTTTTCAACATTTTCAACCCTTTTAATAATGGTAATAACCTCTTTTAAAATTCGCAATTTAAAATCAAGCGGAGTTGTGGGGTGAAATAAAATTTCGGCGATATTAACACTATCTTCGTATAAAGGCATACGGTAGCCGGCAAAATAATCTTTATAAAAAACGCGACCTTCAGGTAAAACTAATTCAGGTATCGTAATATCATCTTTATATTCTAGTAACGTTTCCACAATAAATTTTTTATTGGCTAAATCTTCGGTTCTGGTAAATATTTTTAAAAGTTCATTTTTTTGGTAATAATAAAGAAGAGCCTCACTAGCTAAATTAGTGCCACTTTTAAAAAGAAAATGGGTCCGCATGTGTTTTAAATATAAATCGGCCATAAAACTCCTTTATGTGTTACTTATTATAGTTTATTTTTCCTTTTTGTAAAGAAAATTTTGACATCATTTGTCGAAAGTAATGCAAAAAAACAACAATTAATCTAAAATAGGGTTGGAAGGTGAAAATATGCGATATGACTATTTAATTAATAAAGTTTTAGAAAGATTAATGGAAGCGGAAACTAAGATTATGGCGGCCTTAAGCCACCTTGACAAATAACAAGATAATAAGTATAATTTCTCTATGGAAGGTGAATATTTTGTATAAGGATAGATTATATTTAACTCCTCAGGAGATCTTAGAAAAAGAATTTAATATTGATGCCAGAGGTTTTCGACCACAAGAGGTTGATAAATTTTTAGATATGGTAATTCGGGACTATACAGAATATAATAATATTATCAAAAAGTTAGAACAAGATATTAAAGATCTAACTGATGATAATATGAAATTAAAACAAGAAATTAGAAGATTAAAGGATGAGGTCACTACATCAAATAATAGTGCCCAAAGTGCAATGAATCGTAGTAATAATAATGTTGACCTTCTAAAAAGAATTAGTAATCTAGAAAAAATTGTCTATGGAAATAATGAATAATTAAGTGGGAAATGCTGCATTAAGTTAGGATGCAGAGGAAAGTCCATACTCGCACTATCCTGTGATGGTAGTAGTGTTCGTGCCTAGGGAAGACATAACCTAGGGTAGCAAAATGCTAACGGCTCCGAAATTTGTCTTTTTTAAAGCAAAAAGTAGGTCTAAAAGTGCCAAAGAGACGAGTATCTATAGTGATATAGATAGTGGAACGTGGTAAACCCCGCGAGCGAGAAACCCAAATTTTGGTAGGGGAGTCTTTGATTTCTAAACGAAGAAAGCAAAGGACCGTAAGGTAGATAAATATTTCCCCCTTTTCTTAACGAAAAGGACAGAAAATGGCTTATTCAATTATTTATTATTAAAAGGAGTGAAAAACTTTGAACGAGATTGGCGAGATGTTAAATATGGCTCGCGAAAATTCGGGAGTAAGCATCAGTGAGGTAAGTAAAGACTTAAATATTAAAGAAGAAATTCTCGAAAACATCGAAGCTGGCCGCTTGGGAGCTTTTAAAGATATTTTTGAATTAAAAAATTATTTAATTGAGTATGCGAAATATTTAGGTTTAGATACTCAAAAATTAGTTGATGAATTTAATGAGTATATGTTTGAATATACCTCTAAAATACCGATAAAAGAAATTGAAAAAACAATTGAATTACAATTAAAAGAAGAAAGCAAAAATGAAAGTGTGGCTTCGCCATATACGGCGAAAAGTCATAAATTCAATAAAAAAGTTTATATTATTTTATATATTGTGGCTTTTATTTTAATGGTTTTAGTTATATTATGGTCAGTTAAACAAATTACGATTAACAATCGCGAAACTAATGTAATTAGTTATAAGGAGTAGAAAATGAATTTACCAAATAAAATTACAATTACGCGGATTATTTTATCAATTATTGTTATTTTATTATTGTTAATTCCCTGGTATGCTTTAGGGGTTGAATGGCCAAGTTTTATCTTAGGTAATGTAGTTATTAATATTAAATATTTAATCGCGGGTGTTTTATTTGCCATTGCTGCTTTTTCGGACTTTTTAGATGGTTATTTAGCGAGAAAAAATGATGAAGTTACCGATTTAGGAAAAATGCTGGATGCGATTGCTGATAAAATTTTAGTTAATGGGGTTTTGATTATTTTAGCCTATGAAAGAAGTATTTCCGTAGTTATACCAGTGGTAATTATTACGCGTGATATTATTGTTGATTCCCTAAAGATGATTTCGGGTAACAAAGGTAAAGTTGTGGCCGCCAGTATTCCGGGTAAAATAAAAACTATCTTTATGGTAGGTGGTATTACTTTAGTATTATTCTATAATATGCCATTTGAACTTCTTAGTATTCCCGTTGCTGATTTATTTTTACTAATAGCCACTATTTTTTCTATTATCTCGGGCTGTATGTATTATTTTCAAATGCACGATTTACTATTTCCAAATAAAAAGAAAAGTAAGAAACAAACAATTTAGCATTGCTTGTTTTTTTATGCGTGTTAAAGTCCTAAACATAAATATTTCATTCGAATACTATAAAATAGAAAGGAAAGAGTAAAATATGAAATATTATACTGACGAATTTAAAGATATGAAACAAGAAAAAATGTTTGAATCTCAAGATGGAAGTGCTATGGGAATGGGTTGCCCATGTGATGCCAGACCAGATACCATGATGGGAGCATGTTGTAGTCCAATTTATGAATGCCCTCAAGAAAGAGTATGTCATCGTTATATTTGTTATGAAGTACCTCATATCATGCCTTGTAATACCAGAATTATAAATCATCATGTTTATCGTCATACTTATCGGCCAGAATTTACAAGTTGCGAAGAAAATGTTGTTTCTAATGTTTATGATCGTAACTGTTGTATGTAATATTTAAACATTTTTCTTTATTGATGAGGAACAAATAAGTTTTGGCTTATTTGTTTTTATGTGGTATACTTACTTAGAAAGGATAAGATTATGCAAAAGAAAAAAGTACTTTTTATATCTTCCACCGGTGGTCATTTACAAGAACTCATGCAGTTAAAACCGATGTTTAAAGATTATGATTCTTATATTATCACGGAAAAAACACCTTCAACTATAACTTTAAGAAAAGAATATAAATCGAAAATAGGATATTTAATTTTTGGCACGAAAGACCATATTTTAACTTATCCCTTTAAACTTTTAGCTAATTGTTTTATTAGTCTTTATTACTTTTTTAAAATAAGACCTCAATATATTGTTACAACAGGGGCCCATACCGCGGGACCAATGTGTTGTATTGCAAAGCTTTTTGGTAAAAAAATAATTTATATTGAAACGATGGCTAATGTTACTAAAAAAACGGTTACGGGCCGGATTATATATCATTTTGCGGATCTTTTCATTGTTCAATGGGAAAGTATGTTAGAACTTTATCCTAAAGCGGTATATGGTGGATTTATTTTTTAAGGAGGCAATATGATACTAGTAACATTAGGAACCCAAGATAAAGGTTTTCCTCGTCTTTTAGAGGCAATAGATGAGGCTATTACCAAAAAAGAAATAACTGATAAAGTAATTGTGCAAGCTGGTAATACCATTTATCAATCTAAAAATATGGAAATAATTTCTTTTTTAAGTATGGAAGACTTTGAAAAATATATTCAAGAATGTGATTTATTAATAACCCATGCCGGAGTTGGCTCTATTATGACGGGCTTAAAAAATAAAAAGAAAATAATTGCCGTGCCTAGATTAAAAGAATACCAAGAACACACGAATGACCATCAAAAGCAAATCGCCGAAGAGTTTGCCAAGAAAGGTTATTTACTTTATTTAGAAAATATGACGGATTTAGGAAAGATTGTGAAGCAAGCTAAAAGCTTTAAACCTCAAAGATTTGTTAGTAATAATGAAAACTTTATTAATTTAATTAAAGATTATATTGATCATAACTAAGAATAAATTATTTTGAGTTTCCGTAAAAATAAAAAGTTAGAAAAATGTGAATAATTTATTCTAACTTTTTTACTTAAAATAGGTGTA
>CANQXV010000047.1 GCA_947627895.1 uncultured Bacilli bacterium | reverse complement strand
AAAACTTGACAAAATAAAAACCAGATACTTTCTGGATTAAATTAACTTTTTTATTTGTTCTTACTGCAAAACTCAGGTGGTAATGATGCCCTATTTCAAAATATGAAGGAAAGAGGCTTCGAATTATTTATTAGTCGATCAACAATGGTATTAGGATTAATATTCTTTGTAATATCATTTATTCTATTCTTATATTAAGATGTTAAGGTCAGCGTTAAAGGTTGACCTTTTTCTTTTATCTAAATATAAAGTATGTTATAATTGTAATGTGATAAATATGAAGAATAGAAACGGATTTACTTTAGTGGAATTATTAGTAACAATAGCGTTAATCGGAACTTTAAGTGTTGTGGTTGGGGTTAGTGTTGGTAATTTAATAACCAATCAAAAATATCGTTCCTATGATGATTTTGTGCAAGACTTAGAAGAAGCAGCATGTGTATTTGTGCAAAATGATAATCGGACATCTGAATTATGTCAAGCGTATAATAGTTTATGCCAAGTTAAACTTGCTGATTTAATTAAAAATGGTTTGATCAAAAAAACGATGGAAAACCCTATGACTGAAAAGTCAGTTGAAGAAGATACTTTAAGTTATGTTCAAGTAACTTATAGTGATGGTGAAAGATTTTGCCATTTTGTTGATCGAGATTGTACGGATGAATATTGTGTAAATAGAGAAAAATAGAGGCAAACAATGAAAGAAAAAATATTAGAAGTATTAAAGGATGAATATAAAGCGCAAGATATTATGGCCATAAATGACCTTTTGGGCTTAACAACAACATCTGAACTTCAAGAATTACAAAAAGATATTAGAGATTTAGTAGAAGCTGGTTTAATGCATGAAACTAGAAAAAGTGAATATCTTCTAATTAAAAATTGTAAAACTTTAATGACGGGAGAACTTAGTGTTAATAAAACAGGAAATGCCTTTTTATTGGTGGAAGGTCCCGATATTTTTATTGCCAAAGAAAACTTAAATGGGGCTATCAATGGTGATATGGTTGAAGTTGATATCATTAGACATCAAAATAGTGTTGAAGGTAAAGTCTTAAAAGTTTTAAAAAGAAATCTTAATAATATTGTTGGTGAAATTATAAGTGCTAATGGTAAACTTGGCTTTAAAAGTGATGATGAAAAATTAAATATTAAATTAAAAATAGATTATGATTCTATGCGGAAGTGTGTGGAAGGTCATAAAGTTTTATTAAAAATTATTCGCGAAATAGAGCCTAATTTCTATTTAGCTAAAGTTGATAAAATAATTGGTCATAAAAATGACCCTGGGGTAGATATTATTTCTATTGCTTTAAGACATAATATTCCAATTGATTTTTCAGAAGATACAATTAAAGAACTAGAGTTTATTCCTGATACTGTAAGTGAGGCAGAACTTACTGGCCGTAAAGATTTAACTAGTGAGGTCATATTTACTATTGATGGTGATGATACCAAAGATATCGATGATGCCATAAGTATAAAAAAGGAAGGCGAAAACTATCGTTTAGGTGTTCATATTGCCGATGTTTCCCACTATGTTAAAGTTGGTACAGCTTTGTATGAAGATGCTTTTACGCGTGGGACATCATCTTATCTTGCCGATACTGTAATTCCCATGATACCCCATCAATTATCAAATGGTATTTGTTCTCTTAATGAAGGAGAGGTTAGACTTACATTAAGTTGTGAAATGGTAATAAACCCTAAAGGTAAAGTAATAGATTATGATATTTTCCCATCTTTCATTAAATCTAAAAAGAAAATGACTTATAAAAATGTTAATAAAATTTTAGAAGATAATATTATTCCCGAAGGTTATGAAGATTTTGCGGCCACTTTAAAATTAATGGAAGAACTAGCAACTATCTTACGCAAGGAAAAGGTTAGTCGAGGTTATATTGATTTTGAAATTGATGAGGCTAAAGTTATTCAAGATGCAACCGGAAAAGCCATTGATATTGTTAAAAGAGAACGCGGGCTAGGTGAAAAATTAATTGAAGATTTTATGATTGCCGCAAATGAAACAGTCGCAACCCACATCAGTAATATGGATTTACCATTTATCTATCGGGTTCACGATATTCCTAATAGTGAAAAAATTGAAGACTTTGTTAATTTAGTTAAACAAATGGGTTATACTTTAAATACCAATACTACTAAATTAACACCTATAACCATGCAAAATATATTAAAAGAATTAAAAGATAAAAATGAATATATGATACTTTCTTCGACCCTTTTGCGAAGTATGAAAAAAGCTAAGTATAGCACTAATAATATTGCTCACTTTGGTCTAGCTAGTCCTTGTTATACGCATTTTACTTCTCCTATTAGACGGTTCCCGGACCTTACGGTGCACCGGTTACTTCGAACCTATTGTTTTGAGCATAAACTAGATATGGAAACCATAAACTTTAATAGTAAGTATCTAATTGATGTGGCTGAAAATTCCAGTGCAACTGAAGTTAATTCGGTAGAAGCTGAACGCGATGTTATGGATATGAAAATGGCCGAATATATGAGTGACCATATTGGTGAAGTTTACGAAGGAATTATAGACTCGGTTGTCAATTTTGGTTTTTTTGTCGAACTTCCCAATTTAATTGAAGGCTTAGTGCATATTAGTACCCTTGATGGTTTTTATACTTATGTCCCCGAAATGCTATCGTTAGTTAATACGGAAAATAAACAAAATTATCGCGTTGGGGATAAGGTAACAGTTGTTGCAACCGCAGCTTCTAAAGAAAATGGCACAATAGATTTTGAAATATATACAGGTGATGCCGATGGAAATCAAGAATAAGAAAGCCTATTTCAATTATTTTGTTGTTCGGGAAATTGAAGCCGGTATTGTCCTTAAGGGAAGCGAAATAAAAGCTATTCGCAAAGGGAGTGCCAATATTAAAGATAGTTACATTAGAATTAAAAATAATGAGGTATTTTTAATTAATACTTATATTGAAAAATATGAACAAGGTAATAACTTTAATCATGAACCAACAAGAGAAAGAAAGTTATTATTACATAAAAAAGAAATTAAAAAATTATATGAAGAAGTAAAACAAGAGGGTGTTACTTTAATTCCTTTAAAATTATATATAAGTAATAGTCATGCGAAAATCTTAATTGGAGTTTGTAAAGGTAAGAAGTTATATGATAAAAGAGAAACTATAAAAAAACGGGATTTAGCTAGAACTGGGGGTTTAGATTATGAGTAAAAGATTAAGAGTTAGAGCCAGTAAAAGAAGAAAGACTAAGAAAACCGTAACTTTAGCTTTATTTCTAATTTTAATTGTCCTCGCCGGTTACCTAATTTACCCAAAATTTATTAAGGGTAATAAATTAGTTCAAGAGGTGTTTTCTCCCAGTAAAGAGGAGAAACCTAAATTAAAAATCGTGGATTTAAATTCTAAAAGTAGACCATATGCCGTAATGATTAATAATATTAATGTGGCCAGGAAATATCAACGTGGTTTACAAGATGCTTATATTATATATGAATTAATCGCGGAAGGTGGCATTACGAGAATGCTTGCCTTATTTAAAGACCAAACAACAGATGTTATTGGGACTGTTAGAAGTGCTAGACACTATTACTTAGATTATGTATTAGAAAATGATGCTATCTATACCCACTGGGGTTGGTCACCACAAGCAGAAAGTGATATCAAATCTTTAGGTATTGATAATATTAATGGTTTAAAATATAGTACGAAATATTTTTGGAAAGATACGAGTTTAAATGTATCAACTGAGCATACAGCCTATACAAGTATGGAAAAAATGGCTCAAGGAGCTAAAGATTTAGGTTATAAGACCGAAACTAATAAAGATTTACTCTTTAATTATTCCGTGGACGAAATAGATTTAAGTACTAGGGAAGGAGCCGTACCCGCAACAAGTATTGATATAACTTATTCTAGTAGTACCAAAAATCATTATGATTATGATCCAGAAACTAAAACCTATCTTCGAAGTGTTAATGGTACACCTCATACTGATTATGGTACAGGCAAACAATATAATTTTAAAAACATTATTGTTTATCAAATAAGTAATAGTAGTATTGCAGGAGATAGTAAAGGCCGTCAAGATTTAGATAATATAGGTGAAGGAACAGGATATTTTATAACTAATGGTTATGCGGTCCCAATTAAATGGACGAAAAAAAGTCGTAGTAGCCAAACCGTTTATAGTTATAATGACGGTGAAGAAATAACTTTAAATGATGGTAATTGTTTTATTCAAATTCAACCTAAAGGTCAAACTTTGAATATTAGTTAAAAAAATATAATAAGATTAAAAAGGAGGATAAAATGTTTGATTTTATTGAAAAATACTATTTATGGTTTTTAATTGTGGCCGTAGTTTTAATCTTAGCCTTAATTGGTTATTTTGTTGATGTAAAAAAAGAAAGTGAAGATAGTCCTTTTAAGAAGAAAAAAACTAAAGAACCAAAAGAAGTAGTTCCAAATGAAAGCAATGCTAATATGGAAAATGTTGCCATAAATAGCAATATGAGTTTAAATGAAATGATTAATAATACTAATGGGGGACTAAGAACTAATGAAGCATCAACTCCACAAAATAACAATCCAAATAATTAGGCTTTAAAGCCTTTTTTTCTTTGCCCTTTATATTTCTTATAAAATTTGTTATAATGTTTTAGCAAGAGTAAAAGGATGGTGTTTTGATGGATTTATCATTATTATGGAGCATAATTACAAAAATAATTGATATATGCTTCGTCTGGCTTGCATTTTATTATATTTTAAAAAATGTCAAAAATAATATTAAAATGGTTTTAATTGTTAAAGGAGTTATAGTCATTTTAATTGTTAAATTATTAAGTGATTTATTAAATTTATATACGGTTGGTGTTATTTTAGAATACGCGATTCAATGGGGACCACTAGCTATAATTGTCATCTTTCAACCGGAAATTAGAAGTGTGTTGGAAAGTTTAGGACGAACCCAATTATTAGGTCGGCATAAAGTTTTAACGGTTGATGAACGGGAAAAAGTCGTATATGAAATAATGCGAAGTGTCGATTATTTAAGAAAAAATCGGATTGGGGCTTTAATCGTTATTGAACGAGAAATTTCCCTAGAAGAATATATATCTTCATCAACAAAAATTTATGCTGATATCTCTGACTCTTTATTAGAAACAATATTCTTCCCAAATTCACCTCTTCATGATGGTGGGGTTATAATCCAAGGAGATAGAATTACCTGTGCTGGTTCGGTATTTAAAACAAGTATGAATCCTAATATTTCGAAAAGATTAGGTACGCGTCATAGAGCCGCTTTAGGTATTGCTGAAGAAAGTGATGCCATTGCTTTAGTAGTTTCGGAAGAAACTGGAAGATTAAGTATTGCAGTGGAAGGAGAACTTCATTATAATCTTGACTCTGATCAATTCCGGATGATGTTAATTGATGAATTACAACCGAAGACTGAAGTTTTCTTCGAAGCTGATGAAAAAGATGAAGAAAGCGATGGTGAAGACAATGCGTAAGTTATTTAAAAAGATTTATAACTTTATTGACAAAAAAATTGTTGTACCGATTAGTCGAATGATTTACTTTTTTTCCAAAAAATGGAAAAAGAATCAAGGTAAACTAGATAAGATTTTAAACCGGCCGCATTTTCTTATTTATTTATCTCTAGCTATTGCGATTGTTATGTTTTTCTTAATTGATTCCAAGGTTATATCTTTAGTTGAAACGGAAGCTGAGGTTATTACGAATGTTCCTGTTGTAGTAAAATATAATGCGGAAGCCTATGTTGTAGAAGGCGTACCAGATACCGTTGACATTACAATTACAGGGCGAAAAAGTGATATTTATTTAGCTAAGCAATTAGGGGAATACGAAGTAATCTTAGATTTATCCGATTATACCGCAGGAGAACAACAACATAAAGTTTACTTTACTTATTCCAAATCAATTAATAGTTTAGTTTATAAACTTGATCCATCTTATGTTCAAGTATCTATTAAGAATAAAGAAAGTAGTGTTTTCGCTTTATCTTATGATTTATTAAATATTGATGAGTTAAATAGTAAGTTAAGTGTTAAAAGTGTTAGTTTAAATAAGAGTGAAGTTGTAGTTAAAGGAAGCAACGAAGCTCTAGAACAAATTGCCTCTGTTAAAGCTTTAATTGACTTGAAAAAACAAAACTTCCAAGAAGCCGGAACTTATGATATTGATAATGTTGAACTTGTTGCTTATGATTCCCAAGGGGTTAAACTTAATAATGTCGAAATTGTTCCTGAAACAACAAGTGCGACTTTAGTAATAGATAGTTATTCCAAGACTGTTAATCTAGCCGTTCAAACAACTGGTAAATTAGTACCCGGTAGGGCTATTGCATCTCTTCTAGTAGGAGGTGCCGAAAATCAATCAATTACTATCTATGGTGAAAAAGATGAAATTGATAAGATTGAAAGTGTACCAGTAACAATTAATGTTAATGGCGAAGGCAATAATAGTACTAAAACTTATGATGTTTCTATTACGAAACCAAATGGGGTTCGAGAAATGAGCATTAGAAGCGTTAAAATAACCGTTACTTTTGGAGAAGAACAACAAAAGACTTTAGACTTACCAATTGTTTCTACCGAAAATCTAGCTGAAGGCTTAGTGGCTATGCAAGTACCGGGTCAGTCAATAACTATTCAAGTTAAGGGTGTTGCCTCAGTTATTGAAGGCATTGATACCGTAAAACCAGTCGTTGATTTAAGTGGTTTAGGTGTTGGTGAACATGAAGTTGAAGTTAAAATAAGTAATAGTGACCCTAAAGTAACTTATGAGGTATCAAGCAAGATAAAAATTCAAATAACTCAAGAAAAGAAATAACAAAAAAAGTCGATGCAACAATCGGCTTTTTCTATTTATCCTTCTTTTCAATCGTTATTATTAATCCTTCATTTTTGGCAATTTGTAATAATAATTCAAAATCATAATTTCGTTGTCCATATTCATAAAATTGGACAGCGTTTTTAGTTCTTTTAATACTATCCCCAAATTCCGTTTGAGTCTTGCCACTCCATTCCCTAATTATCTTAAAAATTTCATTAGCTCTATAGTTATTAGCAATTATTTTCACGCTTTATCACCTCTTGACAAGCATACAATTTGTTGGTATTATTTTGTTGATAAAACAAACATATTGTTGGTTATAGGGGAATGACTTTATGAAAAATATTATAAAACCAATTCTTATAGTTTTACTTATTAGTTCGATTATTTTAAATATTTTTTTCGTATGTAAGTATTTCGATAATAAATATATAATTACTAATCCTTTAGAAAGAAGTAATTTACTAAGTATAATGCTTCAAGATAATGAGGGTAATTATGTAAAATCAGATAGAACTACTTGGCCTACAGAAGAAGAAGGCTATTATTTTAGTAGTTCTTTAAGTTGGTGTGAAAATGGAAGCGAATTATCGTGGGAAAACAATAAAGTAAGAGTAAAAACAATATCTAGTGATAAATGTTATATTTATTTTTCTCATGAAAAAGAATTTTTTAATATTACTGAAAAACTTTTAGCAGATGCTAATAAGCTAGGACAAACTCCAACGCTATATTATCATGATGGAGATGCTGCCGATAGTGGAAGTAATCAAGAAGCGAGAGACTACTCATATAGATACAGTGGTGCAAGCGATAAAGTAAATAACTATGTATGCATTGATAGTAAAACAGAAGGTTCTTGCGATAATAATGATTTATATAGAATAATAGGGTTGTTTAAAAATTCAGACGAACAATATGAAATGAAACTAATCAAATATGATTATGCAACAGAAGATCAACTTGGGACAAATGGAGCGCGAACCACTGGAAGTAATTATAGTTCATATTCTGATAAACAATATTATAAAGGTAAACTATCAACAATACCAAGATATTATTGGACAAGTAGTGAAAATCGATCAAACTTATGGAAAGGAAGCACACTATACGAAACAAACTTAAATGGAACATTCTTAACGGCATTAGAAGGAAAACTAGGAGTTACAGAAGATAATAGTCCAATAACAACACATGACTGGATAACAGCAGGAAATACTTGGGCAAATATAGCTATGCAAACAGTTGCCACTGTCTATCAAAATGAAATAAAACAGTATGATAGAGGTACAACAAATCCAAATGCATCCGTAGTAGATGAAAAAACACCAGCCAAGATAGGTTTAATGTATGTAAGTGATTATGGCTTTGCAACAAGCCCAGAAAACTGGGAAACAAACTTATTTGATGACAGAAGTCAAGATTATAGATTAGATAATGTAAAAAATAATAACTGGATGTATATGGGTCTACACGAATGGACAATTACGCGTCAAGCTAACAGTTCGGACTGTGTGTTTTATATCTACGACCTTGGGCGCGTGAGCAGCGATGGTGTGCATAGCTTAAACAATGCCGTTCGTCCATCCTTCTATCTTTCGTCTGACACCAAATTTTATTCAGGAGGCAATGGTACTATAGATACTCCATACCGTATTGAAATTTAAAACACAAAAAAAGTTCATTTGTGTGTGAACTCTTTTTTATTTGCCTTCGTGGTCTAGGTCCATAAAGAATATGCCAATATTTATTAAACCACAGATACCAACTATTGAATAAATTATTCTTTCTATTATTTCCATACTTCCAAAGATGGTGTTAACTAAATTGAAATCAAATAAACCAATTAAGCCCCAGTTTAGTGCACCAACAATGGTAAATATTAGAGCAATTTTTTGTACTATTACCATAATCCATCCTTCCTTTATTAATATTATGGCTAATAAATTCGTAATTATTCATGTATATTTTAAAATATTTCCAATATATATTTAATTAGAAGAGAGGGGTAAAGGTTTTGAAAAAATTCTTAATATTGGGTATATTTGTTTTATTATTTGTCTGTGGGTGTGGTAAATTTACGACTGATAATGCGGTAAAAGATTTCACAGATAAAGTAAATAATAGTAAATCTTATAAATTAACCGGAACAATGGAAATTAATAGTGATGAAGAAACATTTACTTATAGTTTAGAATCATATCATTTAAAAGATGATTATTATAAAGTAGTTTTAGTAAATCAAACTAATAATCATGAGCAAATTATTTTGAAAAATCCCGAAGGTTTATATGTTATAACTCACCAAAGTACGCAACTTTAAAAAATTAAATAAGTTTGAGGTTATATCAATAATTAGTATCTTACATAAACAATGAGAATATGCAAAAAACATATTCTTTTTATTTTTAAGAAAGAGAGGATGACTAACTATTAAAAGTCAAGAGATTTTTTATAGAAGTTATAAATTGGAAAGAAACCCACGCCAAAAAG
>CANQXV010000046.1 GCA_947627895.1 uncultured Bacilli bacterium | reverse complement strand
CCTCCTTTATCTTTTGTTTGGCTATTTTTATTATATCATCTTTTTATTTATCAGTCATTATGTTTAACTCAACTTTTTGAAAAATTTTTTAAAGGATTGTTTGTGTAATATATGTTTAGTTATACTATCTAAAGTAACATTATGAATTGATTTAAGAAAATAATCTTTATACATAATAAATTTCTAAAAAATTGTACTAAATGCTCACATAGCTATTGGCTAATGTGAGCATTTAAGTTAAAAATAAAATGGGTGATAAAAAATGTTATATACACATAAAGAATTGTTAAATAACTGCAATATGAATAAAGGAAAGTTAGAAAGTTATTTTAAAAAATATATTTTAATGATAGCAATATGTTAGAAAATAACACAGAAGATATTTATAATAGGTTACAAAAGATATTTAATAGAACAGATTTTAAAAAAATTTTTGATTCAATTAGAAATAATTGGTTAGAATTGTCAATAGAAGAAGTAATTGATAATATTCTTGAATATATGTCTGAATTTATAGTTACAGTTTAATGACATTGTAAGATAGATAGAGTAAGATTGGAAGGGGAAAAATGATGTATCATAAAGAATATTGTCCAAAGTACTCTGCATATTATGATATAGACAGATATGGCCATGTATCCAAAATTTACCTACACGAACTAGCCGTATCAAAAGTTTTTTTGCATTTTAATGTATTAAAAGTTTTTTAAATGTGATAAAATTAAAATGAAGTAGGAGGTGTATTGTTGTGAGTAGAATGGAATTAAAAGAAGAAGCAAAGAAAAGTTTGAAAGGTAAATATGGTCAATATATTCTTCTTGTCATTGTTTATTCTTTATTAACTAGTGGTGTAGTTGGAATTTTAACTTTAATATTCGAATTATTAAAAGTAAATAGAGCAGTAAGTAGTCCAATTGTTGCAGTTGTCGCAATAATTGCTTCAGCTTTACTTACTTTAGGTGAAGTAAGCTTTAGCTTAAAAGTTGCTCGAAATAAAGAAGTTAAATGGACTGAATTATTTTCCAAAACTAGTCTTTGGTTAACATTCATTATTGCTTCACTTTTAGTTGGGCTTTTTACAACTTTATGGACATTGTTATTAATCATTCCTGGTTTTATTGCAGTATTTAAATATTCAATGGTTAATTATATTCTTGTTGATGAACCCGAAATTGGGGCTCTTGAAGCTATTTCTAAAAGTAAAGAAATGATGGATGGTCATAAACTTGATTTATTCATTCTAAGATTAAGTTTTCTAGGTTGGATACTTCTTGGTTTATTAACATTTGGTATATTATACATTTGGCTTGTACCATATATGAATGTTACGACCGTTAAATTCTATGATAGTATTAAAAAGTAATTAAATTTTAAAGGATGCTAAAAAGCATCTTTTTTGGTGTATTTGACTTTTGAAAAGAAAAATGCTATTATATCAGGCATTAACAAGGGGGATAAGAACAAAATGGAGTTGAATAAGGAAACAATTAAACATTACAGGGCCGCGATGATACCACTTGAGGAATTAAAAAAGATAGTTATGCTTAACGCTAAGGATTTAACAGAAAAACCTAATTGGTATAATATTGAGGGTTATGTTCAATATTTTAAACCTAGAAACGATGTTCGTATTTTTACTGAACTTTTCTTTGAACAATTTGCAAGTCGGATTATGGGTTTAAAAACTTTAGAGCATCGTTTAATTTGTATGCGGACAATTGACCCGGTTGTTAAAAAGAATAATGAGGTAATAAGTTTTGGTTTACTTTCGAAAAACTTTCAAGATAAAAATTATAACCATTATTTAGCTAGTGAGTTAATGAGTAGTGAAATTTCTGACTATGTTTCTTTTGCTAGTGATTATTCCTTAACGGGCCTTTTAAATTATTTTCAAGAAAATTTGGTTTCTTGCGAATTTGAAAAGGTAAAGAATTATCTTATTACTTTATTTATTGCCGATGGTTTTACTTTTCAACTTGATCGTAATCCTCATAATATTTCGTTTCGGATTCCAAAAATTCCTGGAGTTTCTTACAAAGAAAGATTACGGGCGGAACATCTACGAAGAATACCGGAAGCCCAAGAATATATTGCCTATGAAGATGGGAAAGCTAAATTAAAAGGTTTATTTCCCACTTGTGTTTATGATAGTGAGAGATGTCTTTGTTTAGGTAATAAAAAACCAACCCAATATAATAATCAAGATTATTGGTTTCCATCTCTACCTTATGATGCATCAACCTTGTATCCTAATGCTATTGCCGCGGGCGAATATAGTGAAGAATATTGTGAGGGATTAGATCCTAATTTACTAGCTTTATATTGGAGTTATCCGGATATTTGTACTCCTTTATTTGAAAGACTTGCTTATGATGATGAATACCGAAAAATTTTAGAAGAGTTTGCTTCAAAACCCGCGCCAATTGTTTTAGCTAGAAAAGAGATTGAATCCCTAGAAGATTTTCTAGGCTCAAGGCAACAAGTAATGAAACGAATTTTAACATTGTAAACTGAAAACATTTTTTCAGTTTTTTTTGATAAATGATAGTAAAATTTTTGAAAATGTGGTATCTTTAAAATAAGGGGATGTGATAAATATGTTTATAGGTGAAGAACCCATCCATATCGCGGCTAATGCTGATATTAGTGATTTAGTTATTTTTCCTGGTGATCCGTTGCGGGCTAAATATATCGCGGAAAACTTTCTAGAGCAAGCTAGACTTGTAACCAATATTCGGAATATGAGTGGTTATACGGGCTACTATAAAGGAAAAAAGATAACTGTTATGGGTAGTGGTATGGGGATGCCTAGTGCTAGTATTTATGTTTTTGAGCTTATACATTATTTTCATGTCAAAAAGATTATTCGCATTGGTACTTGCGGCGCAGTTAGTCCTAAAATGGAAATTAATGATGTAATTCTGGCCAGTAAAGTTTATTCGGAATCAAATTTTGCATATACCTATAGTAATTATCCTAAATATATAGTGGAAGCAAGTGATATTTTAAATCAAAATATTCAAGATGTAGCTCACGAAAAAGACTTTAAATTACAAATAGGGATGTTAACTACTATGGATGTTTTTGGCCCTTACATTGATTATGATCGGGTACTAAAAAGAATCCCAGAAAAATATGAAATTTTAGGGGAAGAAATGGAAGCCTTTGGAGTTATTCATGTATGTAATTTATATAATGTGCAAGCTAGTTGCTTAGTTACCGTTGTAGATTCTAAATTTTCTAATGTTGTTTTAACTCCTGAAGAAAGACAAACGACATTAAATAATATGATTACTTTGGCCTTAGATGCTATTATTCGGGGTGAATAATGAATACGGAAATATTTCGAGCCTATGATATAAGAGGAGTATATCCTACTACCATTAATGAAAATGTAGCTTATACCTTAGGCCAAAGTTATGGCTCTTATATTCAAGAAAAATATGGGCAAAAAAAGTGTATAATTTCCAGGGATAATCGGTTAAGTAGTGATGCTTTATGTCAAAGTTTTTTAAAGGGTTTAAATAGTACCGGTGTTGATGCCATCGATTTAGGCTTATGTACGACCCCTATGCATTATTATGGGAGGTATTTATTGCGTTTACCCGGAGTAATGGTGACCGCTAGTCATAATCCTAAAGATGATAATGGTTTTAAATTTTCTTTTGATAATACCAGTATTGTTAATGCTAGGGGAGAGATGATTACGGACTTTTGCGACTATACTCTTCAAGGAAAATTTTTAAAAGGAAGTGGTCATTGTGACCATCAAAATATTTTAGATAAATACATTGAATATTTAAAATATCCACTTAATTTTGGAGCGAGAAAACGCAAAGTTGTCTTTGATTGTGGTAATGGGGTAACTGGTCTTTTTGCAAGAAAAATATTAAGTAATTTTAATATCGATTTTATTATTATAAATGAAGAAAGTGATGGCACTTTCCCCAATCATCATCCGGATCCCGCGGTTCCTGCCAACATGAAACAATTGCAACAAGCGGTAGTTGAGAACAAAGCGGATTTAGGTATTGCTTTTGATGGTGATGGTGATAGAATAGGGGTCGTCATGGATAATGGTGCCTTGCTTCCAATAGAGTATTACATGATTTTTATTATTCGCGATATGTTTAATAGTGTATCGACCCGGACTTTTCTTTACGATGTCAAGTGTAGTAAAGTTTTAGAAGATGAAATTAGAAGACTAGGTGGTAATCCTATTTGTTATCGGACAGGAGCCAGTTACACAGAGTACAAAGTTTTAATGGATAATCTACCTTTCGGTGGCGAATATTCGGGTCATATTTATTTAAGAGATAGAACTAATGATGTAGCATCAGCCTTTTATGCGGCTTTAAGATTAATTGAAATCTTAAGTAAAACTAGCGAATCCTTAAGTGAAATGGCTGCCGCCTTACCTAAATATTGTAGTTGTCCTGAGACTCTTATTCCGGTGGGCGAAGATAAAAAAGAAGCAGTTGTAAATTATGTTAAAAATTATTGTCTTCAAAACCGGTACCCAATTAATGATATTGATGGCGTAAGAGTAAACTTTACCAATGGTTGGGCTTTAGTTCGGGCAAGTAATACAGGACCTAATATTTCCTTTCGGGCCGAAGCGGAAACTCCCGAAGGTTTGCAAATATTACAAAATATCTTTTTAAATTTGATTAATCAAGCCAAATAAAATTTCTTGACTAGAAATAAAAGGTTATAATATAATAACAAGTAGGAAAAACGAAGATGTAAGACACACTTATTTAAGATGTTTTTAAAGAGAATTAGTCAAAAGTGGTGAAAGACTAAAAAAATAATTAAGTAAGTATCCCTTATTAGTTGAATAACTGAAAAATAAAAAGTAAGTTATTTCGTATTACTCGCGTTAAGAGAATTAAGTTATAAATAAAAGGTGGTACCGTGAGTTTTTTTGCTCGCCCTTTGGTAACCATCTTTTTTTTCATTAAAGGAGGAAGAAAATGAAAAATTTTAAAGAACTTGACAAAAGACCAGTAAGTGAGGTCGAAAATGCTATTTCAGATTCCTGGAAAAGTATTAATGCGATGCATGATGCCCAAGTTAAATTAAGAGAAAATGGTAAAAATTTTGTCTTTTATGATGGACCAGCATTTGCCAATGGTTTTCCGGGTCTTCATCATATGGTGGCTAAAAACTTAAAAGATGCGATTACCAAATATCATGTGATGATTGGCGAAAAAGTAATTAGAAAAATTGGTTGGGATACCCATGGGTTACCTATTGAAAATCATGTGGAAAAAAAGTTAGGTATTTCATCTAAAAAAGAAATTGAAGCCTTAGGAGTAGATAAGTTTAATGAAGAATGCCGGAAAAGTGTTCGCGAAAATGAAAGTGCTTTCACCGATTTAACTAGAAAAATGGGCCAATTCTTTGATGTGGAGAATCCGTATCTAACTTATAAAAACGAATATATTGAAACTGAATGGTGGATTTTGAAAAAATTCTTTGAGGAAGGATTATTTTATGAGGGAACAAGAGTAGTGCCTTATTGTCCTCATTGTGGAACGGGATTAGCGTCTCACGAAGTAGCTCAAGACTATGAACAAGATCAAGCCCTAACTGTTTATGTTCCCTTTAAGAAAAAGGATGAAGATGTTTACTTTTTAGTTTGGACAACAACTCCTTGGACTTTACTTGCGAATGTCGCTTTATGTGTTAATCCTAAGGAAGATTACTCTCTAGTCGAATCCAAAGGTAATAAATTTATTTTAGCAACTTCTTTAGTTAAAACGGTTTTGGGAGATGATGCTAAAATATTAGATACTTTTAAAGGTAAAACTTTAGAATATACGGAATATGATCAATTAATCCCTGAGTTAAAAGTTGATAAAAAAGCCTTTTATGTAACTTGTGATGAATATGTTACGATGGAAGATGGAACAGGTATTGTTCATATTGCTCCGGCTTTTGGGGATGATGATGCGAATGTTGGTCGCAATTATGATTTACCAAATTTAAATCCGGTCGGAATCGATGGCTGTTATACTGAAGGACCATGGAAGGGTAAATTTGTTCATGATGTTAATGAAGAAGTAGTTGAATATTTAAAAGTTAATGATAAATTATTTAAAAAGCAAAAAATAATGCATGATTACCCACATTGCTGGCGTTGTCATACTCCTTTAATTTATTATTCAATGCCAAGTTATTATATTGCCGTATCGAAATTTAGAGATAAAATGGTGGAAGCAAATCAAAAAGTAAATTGGTATCCTGCATATGTTGGGGAAAAAAGATTTGCTAACTGGATTGCCGGAGCTAAAGACTGGAATGTATCCCGGTCAAGATATTGGGGTAGTCCAATTCCGTTTTGGAAATGTAGTTGTGGCTATAACCATATGGTAGGCTCTATTGCCGAATTAAAAGAAATGGCGACGGCAAAAGTAAGTGATTCGCTAGATTTACATAAACCATATATTGATGAGATTCATCTTAAATGTCCAAAATGCGGTGGTGAAATGACGCGGATTGGCGATGTTTTAGATTGTTGGTTCGATTCTGGCTCTATGCCTTTTGCGCAATATCATTATCCATTTGAAAATGAAGAGTTATTTGAAAGTCAATTTCCAGCCGATTTTATTTGTGAAGGAATTGACCAAACTAGAGGTTGGTTTTATACTCTTTTAGTAATTTCAACTTTTGTTAAAGGTTGCAGTCCCTTTAAAAATGTCTTAGTTAATGATTTACTGTTAGATGCGGAAGGCAAAAAGATGAGTAAATCAAGAGGTAATATCGTGGAACCATTTACGACCATTAAAGAATATGGCGCCGATGTTGTTCGTTTCTATTTACCTTATGTTTCTCCAGTTTGGACACCTTTAAAATTTGATATCGAGGGTTTAAAAGAAGTTTATTCTAAGTTCTTTAATCCTTTAAAAAATGCTTATAATTTCTTTACAATGTATGCGAATGTTGATGGAATTGATACCGATACATGTAAAGTACCATATGAAGAAAGGGAAGAAATTGATAAATGGTTATTATCAAAATATAACCGGTTAGTTCAAGATGTTCGTGCCTCTTTCGATGAATATGATTTAAATAAAGTAGTAAAATATTTAACAACCTTTGTTTCTGATGATTTATCTAACTGGTATATTCGTCGTAACCGAAATCGGTTCTGGGGTAGTACTTTAGATAATTCCAAGAAAAGTGTTTATATTACCACTTATGAGGTTTTAGTGGGCTTAAGTAAATTAATTGCGCCAATTACACCTTTTATTGCGGAAGAAATGTATCGTAATCTAACGGGTGAAGAATCAGTCCATTTCGCACTTTATCCTGAGGTTGATAAAAAGGCCATAAATGAAGGAATTGAAACCAAGATGGATTTAGTAAGAAGTCTAATTTCGGTCGGCCGTTATGTTAGAGAAGAAGCTAAGATAAAGGTTCGTCAACCATTAAAAGAAGCTTTAATTGATGGCAAAAATAAAGATTTAATTGGTGATTTAGTCTCTTTAATTGCGGAAGAATTAAATGTTAAAGAAGTAGTTTTTGCAACTGATCTAAATAAATATATGGATTTGAGTGTTAAACCTAATTTCAAAGAAGTTGGTAAAACTTTAGGGGCTAAAATGCGAGAATTCCAAGAACAATTAAGTAACCTCGATGTAAATGATATTATTAAACTTAATAATAAGGAAAATATAACCATTAAACTTGCTGGCGAAGATTATGTCGTTACTAAAGATATGGTTGAAATAAGATTTACGGCCAAAGATGGCTTTAATGTGGGAATGGAAAATAATAACTTTATTATTTTAAATACCGAATTAACCCCCGAATTAATTAATGAAGGTATTGCCAGAGAACTTGTATCTAAGATTCAAAATATTAGAAAAACACTTGAATATAATGTTGCTGACCGCATTAAAGTAGTCTTTAATGTTAGTGATGCGATTAAAGAGGCTATTACTAAACATCAAGAATACATTCAAAATGAAACTTTGGCAACGGAAATTAGTTATGATAATAATTTAGCTAAAGACTTAGATTTAAATGGTGAAGAAATAGGAATTAAAGTAACCAAAGATTAATAAATAAAAAAACGCGAGAATCAAAACTCGCGTTTTACTTTTGAATAAATTTAAGTGTTTCCTCTAAGGCTAAATTCATACATTCTTCATTGTGAAAACCATGGTCGCCATTTTTAATTAATATTAATTGGGCATTTTGGCATTTATGAGAAACTTTAACAGATGATTTATAATTTACATAGGGGTCATTTGTACCATGAATAAATAATTTTGGAACATCCCATTTAGATAAATTTTTATCGGCAAAATACTTTCTTTCATCAACAAAATAATCGTAACTTAGTTTAATGCCTTTTTCAATAGGGTAGTAACCTTGTTTTTTAGCAATTTTTTCTTTATGCGATGGTAAATTAAAAAGTTTGAACTTATAATTTAAGGCACCATACCAAAGAATTATTTTTGAAATATAAAAATGCTTATGATTAATGAGGGATATAATTCTAGCTCCCATACTACAACCAATTAAAATAAAATTATTAAAGCCATAATCCTCTTTCATTTTTTGTAAGGTATCCTCTAAATTAATAAGCATATTAGTAACAGCATAATTAAGAGTATCACCAGTTGATTCACCACAGGCTAAAAAGTCAAATCGAAAATTATTAATATTAGTTTTTGTTAGGCTTTCGGCAATTAAAGTAGTAGGTTTTGAATCTTTACTACTGGCTCTTGCATGGCAAATAACCACTAGTAAATCACTGGTGTTTACTTTGTTTAATATTCCACATAATTTATTCTTTCCTGAAGCGTAAAATATTTTTTCATTCATTTTTATTCATCTTTTTTCTAAAGTTATTTTATTTCAAATTATATTTTTCTTTAAAATACTCTAAACTTTTTATTAAAATTGTATTTCCATCTTTTATAATTGTATTTTTATCATTTATATATTTTAATAATTCGTCTTTGCTTTTGGTCTCAATTAAATACCTTCCAACTATTGTAAATAAATCATAGCCATTATAATTAGAGGTTTTGATATTATCTTTAGCAAAATCTAAATCGGCCATTTTGGGTAAATTTTTATTGTTTAGCAAATTTATAATAATCTTTTTAAATGTACCATCAGTAATATTTTTCTCGGTATGACCATCAAAGTTTGCCGCTAAAGACTCATCAAGCCATACAATTCTATCCATATTATTTTTTTCATATATAAATTTTGAAAACAATAAATGAAATGTCTCATGGGCTAGAGTAAAAAAGTGGGCATCCAAATCATTTTCATTTAGCAAAATTTGAGTTTCACCACCATAGAAACAACCTTGGGCCCAAGAAGGAGGGGTAGCCTCAGGATCAAGGACTTTAATTCTAGCAAAAAAATCATTACTATTAATAAAAAATGCTCCTTTTATTTTTTCTCCATATGTTGATTCGTTGAAAAAATCTAAATAATCTTTTATTTTATTAGTCGAATAATCTAATACATCTTTCCCATATTTTTTTAAATTTTGGGGAATGATAATCTGAATGTTTTCATTTTCCAAAACGATATAGTTTTTCATTTATAACTCCTTATTTTATATCCGCATTATATCAAAATTATAAACATTTTAAAACTCGAACCTTTTAAAGTTCGAGTTATCTTTTCAATTTGGTGTCCCCGAGGTGATTCGAACACCTGACCGATCGCTTAGAAGGCGATTGCTCTATCCAGCTGAGCTACGAGGA
>CANQXV010000045.1 GCA_947627895.1 uncultured Bacilli bacterium | reverse complement strand
CTGGATGACCATAATACCAAGTTTTATCCGTATTAAGTAAGACGATTCTTAAATTAATATCTGGAGCATATTTAGGTCCCAAATAAGGTTTTTCTTTCATATATTGCAAAGAAAAATATTTTGTCGTAATTACGATATATTTATCATCTTGTTCTAATTTAAAGTTAGGCACAGGAAAATTACGATTACGTACCAAAAGACTAAGATTATCATTAAACTTGCCATCGACATTGTATTCTAGTCTAAGTAATCTTTCACTTAAGATCGTAATCCGATAGTATTTTCCTTGAATAATGGCGTTTTTATTTGCTAAAGCCTCTGGATTCACACTTATTCACCCCAACTTCTATTTTCCTTATTATAAATTAATTATAACACTATTGTAAACTCAAAACAAATGTTATAATAAAATATATTAGAATTTATGGAGGTATAACTGATGATTTACGAAACTGATTCTAGAAAAATAACAAAAGGTCAAATATTTGTCGCCATAAGTGGGCATACGGTTGATGGCCATGATTATATAAATGATGCCATTAAAAATGGCGCCAGTAAAGTAATTGCCGAACGCCAAGTTGAGGCCAGTGTTCCTGTCGAAGTTGTCCCATCAACTGAAGAATATTTAAAAACACAATTAGCTCAAGAATATGCATCTAGCCTAAACAATCTAAAAATTGTGGGTGTCACTGGCACTAATGGTAAAACAACTACTTGTTATCTTACTTATCAAATGTTAAAACTTCTGGGTATAAAAGTTGCTTATTTAGGAACTATTGGTTTTTACTTTGAAGATGAAATCTCAATTTTAGAAAATACGACACCGGATATTTTAACTCTTTATAAACTTTTATTAAAAGTAAAAGAACAAGGTTGTACCCATATCGTCATGGAAGTAAGTAGTCATTCCCTTTATTATGAACGTATATTTGGTTTAAAACTTCAAGTTGGCGCCTTCACGAACTTAACGGAAGACCATCTTGATTTTCATAAAACTATGGCTAATTACTTAAATGAAAAATTAAAAATTCTTAATTATTTAACCCCCGATGCTACCTTTATTGCCAATACGGATGACGAGGCCGCTTCTAAATTTTTAGAAAAATGGAATAAAAACATAACTTTAGGTTATCATGGTGATTTCCAAATTTTAAACTACGATTTTAATCCCGCGCGAACTAATTTAGAGTTTGCTTATCAAAATAAAAACTACCAAATTACTTATAATTTGACTAGTAAATTTAATATTTATAATATTTTAACTGCCATGGCTATTTGCCATGCCCTTGGCTTTAGTATTGATGATATAATAAGCATAATTTCCAAGGTTAAAGCTCCAGTGGGTAGATGTGAAACTTATGAGGTGAAAGATGCTTTTGCTATCATTGATTATGCTCATACCCCTGATGCCGTGCGAAAAATTATTGAAGCTTATTTAGAATTACGTAAGACCCGTATCATTACTATTATCGGTTGTGGAGGCGATCGTGATCCCATGAAGCGACCTATCATGGGAGACATCGCAACAACTTTAAGTGATCATGTTATTTTTACCAACGATAATCCCAGAACAGAAGATGCCGAAAAAATAATGGCTGATATTTTAAATGGGGTTAAAAAAGATAACTATGAAGTTATTTATGACAGAAGAAAGGCTATAAAGAAAGGCTTAGATAGTCTAAAAACAAATGATATTTTACTTATATTAGGTAAAGGTCATGAAGATTATCAAATAATTGGGCACGAAAAAAGCCACTTAAGTGACAAAGAAGAAGTTCTTAAATGGCTTAAAGAAAACTAATTAATTAGGAAGGCTTATTCTTTCTAGAACTTGACCGCGGTCAATAAAATCAGGACAAAATAAATATTCATGGACCATATTAAAAACCTCTATTGGCCCAGTTGAAAGATGGATATGAATTTCTTTTTTATCAAGGTCTAATAAAATATTATCTTTTAATTTATCTTCATCTTCACCCCAGATAGTATAGACTGTTCCTTTTAAATCGGATATCATTCCTAATAAATAATGACATAAAGGCCATAAGTCTTCAGGATTAGAAACATATTTAGCTAGAATTTTAACTAATTCTGGTATTTTTTTAGTTTCAAGTTCTGCGTAATCTAATTCTTTAACATATTGTTTTAATTTACCGATAATAAACTTTTTTAAACATTCATTTACTAAATCAATTTTTTCAGTTGTATTTAATTTATAGAAGGCTGAAAAATCCAGGTCACCACCAAAAGGTGTTAAATTCTCTTCTTGGCCACTTAATAAATACAACATTTCGCGATAAATAGTATTTAAATTAAAATCATATTTTTCACAAGACATAATTACCTACTTATAGGGAATATAAGAACGACTACGAATGTTTTTAGCATTTTGTTTTAATTCCAATGCCTCACCTTGAATATCCAAAATTGTATCTCTTAATTCAGTAATATTACTTACTACTACATCACCAGGTAATACTTGGGCAAAAGCATAAACTTGGTCATTCATCGTATGACAACAAACTAAATCATTTAATCCAAAGTCTAAAGGAGTTGTAATTGCAAGACAAGAATTTCCTTTCGTAATAGCTTCTTTTAAAGTCATAACTTCCCCAACTAATATTCTAAAAGCACAATAACCGGTTGGCACATGCTCATGTTCTTGACATTCATAAACATCAACACTGGCAATATCTTGAAAAGCCGAAGAAGAAAAAACAACACATATATCTTCTTTAGTAATCGGTAGTATTTTACCTAAACAATTTTTTATATTAATAAAACTCACATTAAATTTGTCATTATACCATAACATAAACCTAACCTCCCAAACTTTATTGTTATTATAGCATTATTATCTATATAGCGCAATAACTTACATTTCTTCTTTCCAGTGCTTAAATCCATCATAATATAAGGTCCAAACTTGAATTGGATAATTGGCAGCTCCAGGATAAGCTTTACCTTGATAATATAATTCGCCGCCTTGGCTTTTATACCAATTTTGATCAGCTTGGGATGGACCGTAACAATCATGCGCATTTTCATCTGGATATTTCAAAGCTAAATACATTCCTTTAAAGAAAGGAGCATTGTCTTTAGGATTATTTATAGCACTATTTGCTTTATTAGTTAAACTACTTGCTGTATACCTAGTATCAGCGCCTCCAATACTTCGAGCTAATTCATCAGGATCAGTTTTACCACGCATATAATGATTTATACCCACGCAATCATTTAAATAGCCTAAATATGTATCAACTTCACCACTTAAATTTTTAGCTCTATCATAACCTTCATTCACTGCCCAACCAAAAACGACTTTAAATGCTGCTTCGCTCATTCCATAGTATTCTTGAGCAAAATCTAATAGTTCTTGATAAGTTGGCGTTGCCATTTGAGCGTGCATAGTTTCTACTTCTTCTTTGGTTAAAGGGTCTCCAAAACCATTGGCATCTTCACAATCTTCTTGAGTTTTATAATTTTGAATATAGATTCTGTCACTGCATTCAGGACTATAAGTCCAAACATATTTTTTATCATTAGCGCAGTAATAACAACTTTCGATATGAACTTTATAATCTTCATCATCTTTTCCTTGACTTAATTCATCTTTTTTATCATCTTGAGTTTTTTTAGCATAGGCTTTATAATTAGTACAATCTTCATAAAAAGGCTTTAATAAACAACTTTGACAAGCTTCTGCAGCTGAAACATAAGGAGAAGCACTTTTAATAAAACTAAAGATAAGACTAATAATGGACGGAATAAAAAAGATAGATATACCAATTACAGCACGAATTGCTAACATTTTCGCGGCATTATTTACTTCGTCATCTTTAGATGATGTCAAAGCTTTAACTAAATCAATAACACCTAAAATAATTATTATTAAAGGTACAACTACTTTTAAGACAAACAAAAAATAACCAATTAATTGCCAAATTGATGAAGTTTTAATACAAAAACTATCTCTATCAATTACTGTCATATCTTTTTTCTTCCTTACTCTTAAATTGTACTAAATTTTTTGACAAAAGTCTACCTACCTTTTAATCAAAAGAAAAAAGGATATTACTCCTTTAATCAACTTCTTTACTCCATAAACCATGTTTATTGCAATAAGCATATAATATTCCTTTGGTATATGGGAAAGTGGTTATTGCATTTTCTCCTGGTTTAAAATAAATATAATGTTCACTAGTTTCTGTTACAAAGCATATCCATTCAATAAAATGGTCTTCTTCCATAACATGATTAACTACAACTTTAATTTTATCATTAACAATTTCAAAAACTGGAACATGTTTTTCAAAAGCCGCATCAACACTATTAGGTTTAATATCGACCATTGGTTTTTCACAACAAGATATTTTACATGAACAGCTACAATCTGTTATGACTTTTACTAGGGCCCCACAACTAGGGCATTTTCTTAAAACTAATTCTCTCATTCTTTTACCTCATTTTAATTTAAAGCCATCCCTAAAGGCTTCACCAACTCTGTCATTTACTTTATAATAGCCATGTGTATATGGATCAAAGGCAATCGCATTAATTAATGATATATCAACATTATCTCCGTTCATTACTTTTTCATCCGCGGTGACATTAACAACTTTACCTATGACACCTGCATCACCATATTTAATAAATTCACATTCCATACAAATAGGGAATTCATTAATAATTGGCGCATCAACATTTTCTGACTTTTTTGCTGTCAACCCACTTTTAGCAAACTTATTAGGTTCGCTGTGTCCTGATACAACGCCGAAATAATCAGCTTCCGTAACATGATTACTATCCGCAAGACTTACAGTGAATGCTTTTCGTGATTTTATATTTTCCACCGTCTTATGCGTTTCCGTTAAATTAAGGACAACCTCATCCCTTTCCATCATCATTCCCCAGGCCGCATTCATAACATCAATGCTACCATCTTCGTTATATGTGGCAATCATTAATACGGGCATTGGAAATATAGCTTCCGTTACTTTAATATTTTTTCGCATTTTTTATCCTCTCCTTTTATTTAATTATATCATGTTAACGAAAAAGACTTAAGTTATTTTTTACCTAAGTCTTTATTGCAATTTTTTTAAAATATCTTCTTTTGATACCCCAAAAGTTTCTAATTCTTGAATAGTTTTAGCAAGTTCATTATATAACTCATTAATCTTTTCTTTTTTTGCTTCATTATTTTCACTAATAAAAGTCCCTTTAGTTGATTTAGAAACAATTATTTTTTTACTTTCTAAAATATCATAGGCTTTTTTTATGGTATTAGGGTTAACGCTTAAACTAAGGGCTAATTCCCGGATCGATGCTATTTGCGTATTGGGTTGTAATATTCCCATGGCCACCATTTTTTCAATACTAGAAACTATTTGTTCATAGATTGGAGTCCTCGAATTATAATCAATATTGATAATCATAATCTTCCTTTACAGACGAATTTTCCGCGGCCTTTAGGTAATGTTGAACATTGATATCATCTTTATACTTATCTAATATTTTTTGATATAATTTATCAAAAGCTTCAGTATCATTAATTATATATCGCATATCATCATATTTTGCATGAATATAAGCATAATAATATTTATCAGTTACATCATCATTTTGATGTTCTTTCAAGAATTCAATTACTTCCTTCTTACACTCCGCATCTTTTTCAAGAATATACTCTAAAGCCGGAAGAGATCGTAAATAGTCATAGGTAGCATAAGTATAGAAATCCGGAATCTGGTTGTTTAAATTTTCCATAAACTTTTGATTCATTAATTTAGAAACATAAGATGCTAGTTCCTTGGATTTAGCCACTGGGAATTCTATTTCTTTTAATTCATGATTTTCATAATAATATAGCATTAATGTTGTAAAACCACGATCTTTTACTTCCTTATTTTTAGCGTCATTTAATAATTTATTTAATTTTGCATCATGAGTTTTTAATTGATTGGCAACCACTATATCGATTTTTTCATAATCTAATTTACTCGTATCGCTAGCAATATTATTTTCTTCGATATACTCTTCAATAATATTATTGCCATCACTATCTTTAATATTAAAATGGGAAACAAATTCTTTATTAGCACTTTTCACATTAACAGTTAGCCGAAGAGAATTACGATAATCTTCTTCTATTGTTGAAGTAACAAGTCTTTCAATATAATTTTTATCGGTTATTTCTAAATTCTTGTAATCTTGATAATCAACGGTAATGGCATCAATATCTTTTAAATAAATATCTTTATGGGAAATCATTGACCAAGTAAAATACACCCCATGGAAAGCGACCATACTTAGAACAAAAAGATTAAAGTTTAGAATAAAATTATCAATTTGTTTTTTCGTAATTAAATCATAAGCAAAGAAATAAATTAGACTTAAAAAGGCCAACATTAACCAGCTGCCAAAACCTTCTGCTGCAATAATCCGATATAATATAAGAACAAAAGGAAGTAAGGTTAAACATTTAACAGCATAATAAACGATATTATTCTTAAAACTACATTCATTATTTTCCATTTTTCTTTTCGTGAAGGCTACAAATCCTAAGCTAGAATAAATAAGCATTATAACTAAAGTATAGATAACATTTGAAGTTTGATATTTACCTGCGAAAGGATATGACACAACGGTCGTTAACATATAATTTTCTACCGGAGTAATAGAATAAATTTGATTATACCCTAAAGGGCTACCATTTTCTTTGCTTAAGGCCTCACAAACCTCACTACTACAATAAGCATAAACTTTGGTATTATCTTGAGCAAAAAGTCGATTCGTAAATTTTAAGAAAGGAAGCGTACATAAAATTAATAAAGTAACGACCAAACTAGTTGCTAAATTACCGCTTAAACAAATAGCTAAAGTCGCAACACTAAACATAAATAGATATGTTACAACAAAGAAAATAAAATAATCTAAAATCATTGCCAGTGGCATAACTAAGTCAGTTGTTAAGCTAAAGATTACCATAATTATCGAAGTTAATGCAATTATGCCTAAAATAATAAATATACCACCTAAAAAATTAGTTATAAAAATAGTTTTACGATTCACCGGTTGCGATAAATAAAAATCTACACTTTTTTTCTTAAAGACAAAACCAAATAAGATAAATGATATAACAAAAGGTACAATAAGAGCTAAAATATAACTAATAAGACTTAATTCACTAAAATAAATAACATAGTTACCACCGAGAAGAATAAAAACCAAATAAATGGTAGTGATTATAGGTAAAACACTAATAAAGAAAATTAAAATTCCTTTAGCTTGTTTAAAATTTTCTTTTAAAAATTTAAAATTAAAGTATTTCGTTAAATTCATATCCTAAGGCCTCCATTTGATAAATAAACATTTCTTCCAAAGTAAGGGGTAAATAATCTAATATAACCGGTTTTAATTTAGCTAACTTACTCTTAGCTTTTTCCCCATCTTCAATAATTAAAGTAGCAACTTTACCAACCTTTTTATAAGACAATACTTTTAATCCTTTAAAGGTTTTTTCATTAAAATCTTCTTTTAAAGATATTTGAACTTTAAACATATTAGTTTTTAAACTATCAACTTCCCCTTCAAATAAAATTTTACCTTTATAAAGAATACCTAAATTATCACATATGTCTTCTAGTTCTCTTAAATTATGACTAGTCATAATAATAGTTGTATCTTGTTTAGTCATTTGTTTAACTAATAAATTTTTAAAATGTTTTCTAATAACAGGATCTAAGCCATCAAAAGTTTCATCAAAGAATAAATATTTGGCATTAGTTGCAATGGCACATAACAACGCACATTGTCTTTTCATTCCCTTGGAAAAAGAGGTAATATTTTGTTTAATATCTAAATTTAGGGTTTTTGCTTCTTCTTCCACTAAAGACATATCAAATTTAGGATATAAAGCCTCATAAAATTTAGCCATTTGATGTAAGGAATAAGATGAAAAGAAAAATAAATCATCAGGAACAAAAACCATCTCTTTCTTTAAGGTTTCATTTTCATAGGCATTTTCTCCATCAATTAAAACCTCGCCACTATCGGCTTGGTAAATGCTATTAATGATGCGAAGCAATGTGGATTTACCAACACCATTGGCACCCACTAAACCATAAATAGCATTATCCGGTATTTTACAAGTTAATTCTTGCAAAACATCTTTTTGTTTCGTAAAACTTTTACGCAACTTTTTAAGTTCTATCATATGCTCTCCTTTATAATTGTACTATCTGTACTAGTACAATTATAATATAACACATGTCAAATATTTATGCAAGAAAAAAATGAGTCTATGTTGTTAACCTAACTAAATAAACTCATTTGAGTATCAATCCAACTTTGTTGTTTCGCTTCTGTGATGTTATCATCTGCTTCTATTTCCCCAATTAAAAATGGCGAATTAGGATTGTGTTTTTTTATATTTTCTTTTACTAGTCCCGGATTACTATTGGCATAGCAATATTTACATAAATGCATACAAGCATTGTAGGCCCCTATATCATTTCCCATAAGACAATTACAGGCCATTCTTTGGCTATTATTTCGGGGTGCATTTATTTTTTTACTGATGGCTTTTTCAATAATTTCTTGACTCATACAGCCAGTTATATCTAAGCCATACTTTTTTAAAGCAGCGTTTTCACAACAAGCATGAATAACAATATTATTTTCTTTGCCAATTTTAGCAAAAGCTTCAGCAAGGGCTATTTGTTCTTTGACAGTCGGTGGTCTAAGACCAGGCGCATTCCTTTTTACTTTTTCATACATATCTATAAAACTTATGGTGCAGTCTTCAGTATAACCTTTAAGTTCCCTTAATAATTTAGCAAAAGATTTAATATGTTTACTGACATCAAATTCTTTATTAATTAATATAGGGTCATATCTTAAAGCCACTGCATTTTTACCTAAATATTCTGATAACTTTTTAAAGTCATTTATGACTTCTCTTTTATCTGGAACATTGGGTTCAATATCTTTACCATACGGTGTAATAGTTACAAACCAAAATTGATTGTATTTAGCTAATTCTTTTAAATGAGGGATTAAAGGATGCGGATTTTTGGTACAAAAAGCTAGGCAATCAACAATCTTAGGATCGAGACTATATTTAGTTACTTGATGCCGATAGTAAGGATTTCTAACATAAACATAACCTTCTTTTATTCTATTTAGTAACCACCTAGAATAAAAGGCTGGTATATCAGTTCGCATTCCTGTATTAATTATCATTTTAATTTCTCCTCGTATAATTTAATAATACTAAAATTTTCTATAAATTGCCAAGAAAAAATTTAAAGGAGAATAAAGGCAATAGTATTACAAAATACCCCCATTAAAAACATAATGCCCGTGAATAAATCCGTTTTATCTTTTCTTATCTTATATCGGCTTAAAAAAGTAACACAGTTATAAGCACATAATAAACTTACAATATTGGCCGCGGGAATATTCTTAAAAGCAGATATAAATATTAAAATAATTGAAAATAGCGCCATACCGATAATACCATATTTCATGGATTTTAAATTTACAAGTTCCGTTAGTTTAATAATATTTTCTTCACTTCTTTTTTCAATATCTTTTTCTTTTATTTTTTCACCCGCGAGAATATCATTAATATTTACGCCTAAAATCTCACTAAGAGGTTTTAATAAAGACATATCCATCAAACATAAACCTCTTTCCCACTTACTAACGGCATTTTTAGTAATACCTAGCTTTATTGCTAACTCTTCCTGAGTTAATTCTTTTAATTTTCTTTGTTGAGCAATAAATTTCCCTATTTTTTCTTGATTCATAAAAATGCTCCTTTCAAAAACAATATACCATTAATAACCTGATTTTAAAACATACCAAAGGTTTACTTAATAAATAAAAGGCATTATAATAAAAATATAAGAAAGATAGTTTTTATGAAAGAAAAAATTGATTTAAGAGTTGTTAAAACTAATAAGGTTCTGTTTAATGCATTAATTACGCTTATGG
>CANQXV010000044.1 GCA_947627895.1 uncultured Bacilli bacterium | reverse complement strand
TTGTTGTTAAATTTTGTAAATTTTAATTTAAAAAAATATAAAATTGGTGTTTATGGGTTGCAATCATATATATATATTCAAGGGAAAACTCTTAATTTGACGGAAAGTAGACAAGTAGGTCTAGTATAGGAAATTGATGAAGTCTTTAAAAACATATTAAAAATCTCTCAAATCCTTATAAGTAAAGAATTTGAGAGATTTTACTTTATTTTGTTATATTTATAACTGCTGAAATAGGTATTATGTAATTATTACTATCTAAACGCATTAACCTATCATAATTACAAATTAAACCACCATTTCCTATTTTCTTACCAGTTTTTTCTAATAGATTAAAAGATTTTATCATTGCCTTATTTGGAGATGATGTTTTCTTTATTTCAAAAGGATATAATGTATCATTTTTATAGAAAACTAAATCAATTTCATTTTGTTCTTTATCTCGATAATAAGAAATATTAGGTCTTATACCTTGAGCATTATAAGATTTAACAATTTCACTAATAACATAGGTTTCAAAATAATGCCCTGCTGAAGAACTTAATTGTAAATCCCTGGCACTTTCCCAACCTGTTAGAAAAGCGGCTAGTCCAGTATCCATAAATACTATTTTAGGCATATGAGTTATTCTTTTTAATTTTGTATTCATAAATGGTCCTAATAAATATACTATCCCCGATGTTGTTAAAATTGATAACCATGCTTTCGCGGTAGGAACAGAAATTCCGGCATCTAAGGATAAAGCTGTATAATTTAATTGTTCTCCCGTTCTTGATGCTACACTTATAATAAATTTTTTAAAAGCTTCCGTATCGCCAATTTTTGTTAATTCTCTAACATCTCGAGAAATATAAGTATCAATATAGGCTTGAAAATATAATTTCATATCTAAGTTTTTATTTTTATAGAGTTCTGGCATACCACCTTTATATATAATTTTAAATAATTCGTTTATATCAATATATTCACTATTTTTAAAATTATCTGGTTTAAATAATTCTTTTTTAGTATTTTCCATAATTTCCGAATAAGTAAAACTATTTAAACTGACAATGCCTACTCTTCCCGCAAGAGAATCACTAGCATTTTTCATTAAATGAAATTGTTGAGAACCAGTTAACCAATACATTCCGTATTTATTTTCTTTATCAACATTCATTTTTATATAAGAAAATAAATTAGGAGCATATTGAACCTCATCTATAAATAATGGGGCTGGATGTTCTTCTAAAAACATTTTGGGATCATTTATAGCTTGATTTCTTAACACCTCATCATCTAAAGTAACATATTCCATATTATCTGGTTTCATACTTAATAAAAGAGTCGTTTTGCCAACTTGTCTAGGGCCAGCAACAAATAATACTTTAAAACTTTTACTTATTTTTTTTATTGTTTCTTTTGCTTCTCTTTCGTACATAAAATCACTCACTTGTCCAAATTATAACATGGTAGTTTTAAATTGGCCAATACATTCATTTTAAATTAGTCAGAATTAATACATTAAAAAAGTTAGTAGAATCTACTAACTAATCACGATTTCTTTTACGGGAATTTTTAATTCCTTCTTCTTTTTTATTTCTTCTCTTAATACTAGGTTTAAGATAGTTTTTTCTTTTTTTGATTTCAGAAGGGACTCCACTTCTCGCAAATTTAGTTTTAAATTTTCTCATTGCTGTATCAAGATCTCCACCTTGAACTACTACTTTAGTCATAATCGCCCTCCCTTCCGCGTTTTTTCTAATAAATATTATAACATTTACCTAAAAATATCGCAATATGTATTTTTCGTTTTTTTATAATTCTTATATTTGACGGAAATATGTCAAATTTTAGGGTTAAAATTTGCATTATAATAAAAATATCGTTATGATTATATTAGAGGTGATTGATATGGAAGAGATTAAGCGTCCAACTACAGCTGAAGAAATTGATGACTTTCAAAGAATATATAATAGTATTGATGCCAGTCTATTTCCTAATGATAGAATTTATGCAATAAAACAAAGAGAAGCAAAAGCAGAAGCTAAAGCTAAAAAAGAAAAAAGAAAACTTTTTTGGTATGATGTAACAGCTTATTTATCAATGGCAGTATTAATGTTTACTATAATAAGCTCTGGGGTATTTAATAACAAAGTTTCGTCTATGGCTAGACAAGTAGTATCAGCTCCTTTTGTCGATTCTCATAATTATAAAGGTGTTGCTAGTAGTATTGCTTATGCCAATAAAGATGCTCATGCTTTAATTTATAGTTATTTTAAAGAATTTGATTATAGCAGTGATAAGATGGATCAAGTATTTGCTAATATTAGCGAATTTGTAAATAGTGATCCTTCTCTTCAAAATCCTGAAACAAGAAGAGCTATTGGTTATAGTTCTTTTGCGGCTTATCTACATGGTAATGGTTTTACGACGGCGAAAGAATTTGTTAGATGGGGAGATAAATTACTTCTTGCTTTAGGTATTAATGATGAAGAAGAAAGAACAAATATGATTAGTGAGTATTTAGGAGAACTTTCATCTACTCAAGATCATGAATATGGGGTGAACAGTCGTGGATAAATATATAACTATTAATAATGAAGATTATCTTATTTTAGATGAAATAATAATTGATGATACAAAGTATGTTTATTTATCTAAAGAAAATGATGAAAAAAGTTTAATTATTCAAAAAGTTGTTATTAAAGATACCATAGAACATTTAGTTAATTTAGATTCTACCGAAGAATACAAAAAAGCTTTTCAAAAATTTATTGAACAAAAATAGAACCAAGGGCCTCTCCACTTGGTTTTTATATTTCTTTTTCTTGAAGTTCAACACTTAAAGTTGCATCCGGGGTTATGGCCTCTCCTACCCCTAGACTTTGACTTACAACATAGCCATAACCATTAATATCACAAGTAATACCTAACATATTGCAATAAGTTTTAACCTCACTCCTACTCCAATTAGTTAAGTCTTCTAAAGTATAATCATTTTTATTAGTTACCAGAAAAACTTTATCTTGAGCCATAACAGACGTATTTTTTAAAGGATATTGATTTACAACATAATTACCAGTTCCTAAAACAATAACATCAAGATTTTGGTTTTCTAAATTGGTTTTCGAATCACTAACATTTTTACTAATATAGTTATCTAAGTTTATTATTTTAGAGTGATCAATATCACTTTTTTTTGCCGTTAAATTAGCATAGCTTGCTATTTCTTCAATAGCAGTTTTCACAACATTGGCAAAAGTTGTGGTACTAGCTACCATTTTTTGATTAGCAATATAGATAATATATTTGGGATTATCTTCGGGGAAAACTCCGACGATACTTTTAATTACATCATATTCGCCATCTAAGTATCCGCCCTTAGGAGATGCTATTTGGGCGGTACCAGTTTTAGCAATTAAGGAAACATCATCCATTTTATAATAAGTACCAGTCCCATAATCCACTACATCATGCATTAATTGGCGCATTTTAGTAACAGTTGCTTGCGAATAAACTTTCTTAACCTCTTCTCTTTCACCCTTATAAGTTATGTTACCCTCACTATCAACGATTTTATCAACAATGTAGGGTTTAATAACAATGCCATCATTGGTTAAATAACTCATGGCTTGTAAAATTTGAATTGGCGTTACCGTTATCCCTTGACCAAAGGCGGCAGAAGCAATTTCACTACGATATTTAAAAGATAAGTCTCCGGCCACTTCATTAGCCAGTTCAATATCAGTTAAAGAGCCAAAGCCTAAATCTTGATAATATTGTTTTAATTTAGAACCGCCTAGACGGTCGAGAGCTAAAATGGTGGCCGCCACGTTTGAGGACCTTGCAAACCCTTCATCAAAAGTAATATATCCTAAATCTTGTTTAAAGGCATCTCTAATGGTTACATCATCAACAACAATCGAACCGGAACGATAAGTTTCATCCCCCTTATATTTACCTTCTTCAATGGCTGAGGCAAAAGAGAAAGTTTTCATAACACTACCAGGTTCAAATTGATAACTTACTAAAGGATTCATGTAAGATGTTATGGTATTAGTATCATTAGGATTAAAATTAGGATTAGTACCAGATGCTACTATCGCTCCCGTTTTGGCATCCATAACCGTAAATACCATCCAGTCCATAGAGGCTTTATCAGCTAAGGATTTAATGGCCCGTTCAACAATTAACTGAATATTAGTATCAATTGTAAGGTATATATCTGAACCATTTACAGCTTCCACCACATGAGAATAAGTATTAGGTATTTGATAATTACCAGAGGTATATTTTTGAAATTCCCGGTAGCCATCTTGGCCTGATAAAACATCATCAAAATATTTTTCAACGCCAAGTTCGCCTTCAATTTCCCCATCTTCATTTAACTTCGCATAACCTAAAATATATGAGGCAATCCCCGCATTTTCATAATATCTTTGATTACTAACAATAAAATCAATCCCTGGTAAGTCTAAGGCGGCAATTTTACTTTTCGTAGTTTCATTTAAATTATTACCTTTAACGCCAAATTGAACTTGATATTTACCTTCTTGATTTAAGTATTTTAATATATCGGCTTCTTCCATACCTAAAATAGGTGCTAATTTTTCAGCCGTCATCTCTTTATCAACAACATGATGCGGTTTTGAGGCATCAGTTGTTCTTGAGGGTGAAAGATAGGCAATTAAAGTATAAGAATTTACGGTTTCCGCGAGTCTTTCCCCATTTATATCATAAATATTACCACGAGAAGATGGCAAAGTTTGTTTTACTGTCGTAATAGATAAAGCTTTTTCTTTTAAATTAACGCCATCAACTTTAGGTGAAAACACAATATAACTAAGTTTCGCTATGGCTGCACAAAATAAAAGAACAACAGCAATTATAATATATTTTGATATTTTAACAGTTGTTCTTTTTTGCATATTCCTTTTACCTCTATTCTCCAATAGTTTTTATATTACCATTATTATACGACAAACTATATTCTTCGGCAATAGCTTGAATGTTTTCTAAACTAGTTAATTCATCTACTTGCATATGCAAGCTTTTATTAGCTAGTTCTTGTTTATTTATTTTACTTTTTAATCTTTCTAATTCGGTATTAGTTGAACTTAATAATGAAGATGTAAAGACATTAAAAATAGGAACCATAAGAATCATAATTACTAGAAGAACATACATAAATTTTTCACCTTTTAGTAATTTTAATTTTTTACTTTTTTTAGTTGCTTTCATAATTATATCCTTTCTGCTATTCTTAATTTAGCACTATTACTCCGACTATTTTCTTTTAATTCCGCATCACTTGGAGTAATAGCTTTTTTATTTACTAATTTAATTAATGGTTTATAAGCATCAGGTACTTCGGGCAAACCTTTAACCATTTCATCTACTTCACTATACTTTTTAAAAATATTTTTAACGATCCTATCTTCCAAGGAATGAAATGTAATAACTCCGATTCTACCACCTTTTTTTAAAAGTTTAATGGCTTCCGGCAAAGTTTCTTCTAGAACTTTAAGTTCGTTATTTACCTCAATTCTTATAGCTTGAAAGATTTTGCGTTCCGGATGTTGTTTATAAAAATAATTGCTTCCACAGGCTTTTTTAATTACCTCAACTAATTCTAAAGTGGTATTAATTGGTTTAATTGCTCTTGATTGCACAATCATCTTAGCAATTAGTTTAGAATTTTTCTCTTCCCCATAACTAAAGAATATTTTACTTAAATCTTCTTCTTTGTAGGTATTAACAACATCTTTGGCACTTAAGCCTTCCTCACCCATACGCATATCAAGGGGTGCATCCGTCATAAACGAAAATCCACGCTCTTTGGTATCTATCTGAGGCGACGAAACCCCCAAATCAAAGATAATACCGTCAACTAAAGATACATTCTTTTGAGCTAAAGTTTCTTTCATATTAACAAAATTAGTATGAAAGATTTCAAAGTTATTACCGATTTTAGCTAATTCTTTTTGAGAATATTCTATGGCTTTACTATCGGCATCGAAGGCGAAAAGATAACCCTTTTTTATTCTTTTTAATATTTCTTTACTATCGCCTGCATAACCTACGGTGGCATCAACATAAATACCGTCTTCCCGAATATTTAATCCGGCGATTAGCTCTTGTAGCAAAACACTATAATGCATCTTTATGATCCTCAAATAAGTGTTCTGCGATATCTTCTAATGCTTCACTATTTTCATTCATGAATTCATTAAATCTATCGCTATCCCATATTTCTAGGCGGTCATTTACGCCGATTATAACACATTCTTTAGTTAAACCGGCGTAACTAACCAATGGGGAGGTAATATTAATTCGACCTGTCTTATCGAATTCGCAGACCGTAGCACCAGAAAAGAAAGATCTTATAAATGTTCTGGCATCTTTTTTTGTAAATGGTAGGGTATTTAGTTTGTCAACAAGTTTTTCCCATTCTTTTTGAGGGTAAACATATAGGCATTTTTCTAAACCACGGGTGATGATAAATTCTTGGCCTAGTTCAAACCGATATTTATTCGGAATGACTAACCGGCCTTTATCATCAATATTGTGATGAAATTCGCCCATTAACATAACTATCCCCCACTTTCTTCCACAGTGTACCACTGTCTACCACTATATTACCAAAAGCATATAAAAAAGTAAATACCTAAATATTTACTTTTTCTATCTTTACATAATTTGACAAATATATTTTTTTACTTATTTTTTTCTTAAAAGTCTTGGCTTAGAAATTTCTTTAGTCTCAGTATCAACTACCATCATAAGTTCATTTAAAAGATATGTTATATTTTCATCTTTAGAGGCGGCTAATTTACTTATAATACTATGTCTAATACTTTTTAAATAAGGCCTTTTTTCAAGATTATCTTTATTTTTTAAATAATATATTAAACTATAACAAATATCTCGAAGACTACCATATTCATCTGCATTTTGACAATTTCTAATGATTGCTAAAACCGGGACACTCGTTAAAATATTAGAACCATCTAATAATTCTCTTAATAATTCATAATCTTCATAATAATTAATGGTATCTAGAGAATTCTTTAAAAATTCTCCAGCATTATAACCTTTGCCATCTACCTCAAGAAAAGACAATATATGGGTATGAAAACAAACATTATTAATCCGGGGATTTATTTCTCTATCATTAGCCACAATTGCTTTTTCCAAAATTTCCGTTTTATTTTTTAAATATTTTCTATTTGCTTCTACATTTCTTTTACTTTTCGCATTTTCAACACATTCGGGATTATTTCTAAGTATTGGATGGGCTAAGGCTTCATAAACTGTTTCCATATCTTTTAAAGTTGGTTGGTTTATCATTATTTTTAAAACATTAACACTTATATTATAGGCAGGAATTCGCTTGTTGCTACAATACTCTAAAAAGGTTCTAACAACTAGACTCTTTTTACTTTCATCTTCACTTGAATAAAGTTTAAAATTAGTATCTAGTTCATTTGCATATTTTAAAATATGAAGCATCCTTTCCGTACTTATGGTATTTTGATAATCTTGAATAAATTTAATAAAGATTGGTAAATTCCTAAGCATAATAAATTTTAAACAATAATTGGTAATTCTCGCATCAAAAGCAAAACATGGTAAGTAGTCTTCCGGTATTCCCGTTCCTGTCATCCAAAATTTAGATACTTTTTCGATTGGCATAACTTTACTTATGTTATATTCACTAGTTCTTGGAATATAGCCTAAAGTTTTTAAAACTTTTAAAGTACTAGGGGCTAGTTTTAAATTATTGGCTCTTAAATAATCTAATAATTCATTAAAGGTTATGGTTTTTATATTTTCTTCTTCTGGCATAAATAATCTCCTTTTTTTATGGATTATTCTACCATATCCTTATTTTCTTCGTCAATGATATTTTCAAGAGCCTTAATAAGTCCAATTTTACCATATTCATAGGTTAATCCCCCTTGAAAATAAGCAATATAAGGTTCCACCACAGGTCCATCACATGAAAGTTCAATAGATGAACCTTGGGTAAATGAGCCACTGGCCATTATAATTTCACGATTATATCCTGGCATGGGAGATGCCACTGGAGTTACAAAAGCATCAATCGCACTACCCTTTTGAACTCCTTCCACGAACTTTATTAGTTTATCAGCTCTGCCAAACTTAATTGCCGTCACAATATCATTTCGCTGAGCATTATACTTTGGTTCAACTTCATAACCTAATCTTTCTAGAATGAAACTCGCTAAAACTCCCGTTTTTAGGGCTGAGGCCACAGCATGGGGTGCTAAATAAAGACCAAGTAAAATACTTTTGTTAGCGCCCAATGATGGACCAACGGCCATCCCTTCACCGGGCATATTAAGTCTTTCCCCACATAATTTAATGTATTTTTTGCATCCTACAATATAAGCGCCATTACTAGCAATACCGCCCCCTAAATTTTTAATTAAAGAACCGATACAAACATCCGCCCCGACCTCCGTAGGTTCTTTTAGGGAAACAAGTTCACAATAACAATTATCAACCATAACAATAATATTTTTATCTATTTTTTTAATTAAAGTAATTACTTTATCTAATGCCTCAATACTTAAACTTTCCCGATATTCATAACCTTTACTTCGTTGAATTGTAACTAATTTAATTCCACCTTGTTTAATTCTTTGTTCGATTTTTTCATAATCAAAATCATTATTAATTAAATCAATTTGTTCATATTTAATATTAAAACTTTTTAAGCTACTAGGATTATCTTTAAAACCTATTATTTCATCTAAAGTATCATAAGGTTTACCGGAAATAGAAAGAAAAGTATCTCCTGGTCTTAAAAGAGCAAAAAGAGCAGTTGATATTGCATGGGTTCCCGAGATAAATTGATTTCTAACTAAAGCACTTTCGCATTTAAAAATTCTAGCATATATTTTTTCAATTTTTTCCCGACCAATATCATCTAGGCCATAACCCGTTGTTCCATAAAAATCACTTTCACTTACCTTTTCGGCCCAGAAAGCCTCAATTATTTTTTGACTATTTTTAAAACATACTTCATCTATTTGAGCAAATATTGGTTGTAACTTTTTTTCTCCCTCTAAAACTAACTTTTCTAACATTATCTTCTTCCTCCATCTACTCTTATTAGACTACCATTTATGTAACTGGCTTCATCACTTGCTAAAAAATAAACGACATTCGCAATCTCAGTTGGTTCTGCGAACCTATTTAATAATATTTTACTTTCTTCGTTCTTTTTAAAATTAGATTCTAATTCTTTATTCATATCCGTATTTATCCAACCTGGGGATACTGCATTAACTCTTATTCTAGGAGCAAGAGCTTTGGCAAAATCTTGAGTTAAAGTAATAACTCCTGCCTTAGAAGCATTATAATCCATACCCTCAACATAACCATTACCTAATGCACAATCACTACTAATATTTATAATACTACCAGTTTCCATGATTAAAGAAGCATACTTTGTTACTAAAAAAGTACCTATTAAATTAACATCAATTACTTTTCTAAAATCTTCCCCACTTTTTTCTTGATAAGTATTATCTAAAGCAATACCAGCATTATTAACTAAACAATCAAGTCTTCCAAATTTAGTTTTAACCTCTTCCATCATTTTCCTAACATCATCTTCATCTGCCACATTAGCCTTAATACATAATGTTTTAATATGATATTGTTCTTCCAAAGACTTAGCAAGCAAAAAAGCTTTATCTTCACTATTAAGATAATTAATAACAACATTATAACCACATTCAGCAAATTTAGTTACAATAGATGCACCTAAACCCCGAGATGAGCCCGTTACTAAAACAGTTTTCATAAAAAATCACCAAAACTATTCTAACAAAAATAAGGCAAAAAATAAACCTTTTATATAAATAACAAGCATTAAAAAAATGTTGATAGAGCAATGTGCCACCGGCCGCATACTCTGTAAGCGGCCGGTGCATTACCAACATTTATATTTAAAACACTGTTATTTATTTTATATCATAAGATTACCCTATGCTTTAAACAATAAAATACTGCTTAAAAATTATTGTTTAAAAATTTACTTCTTTACTACTT
>CANQXV010000043.1 GCA_947627895.1 uncultured Bacilli bacterium | reverse complement strand
TTTTTACGTTTTTATGGTACTTTAGTCATTTAATTTTATTTTTCATTTCCGATGGGCTTTTTCAATTTAATTCAGTCAAAAAGTATGATTTATAACCATACTCCATAAGTAATCGCGGCCATTGCTAAGATAAAACCAACGACCCAGAATAATTTGATAATATCTTGTTCAGCCCACCCTAGTTCTTCAAAGTGATGATGCAAAGGTGCTTTTAAGAAAACTTTTTTATTAAAATAACGAATAGCTACAATCTGAATTAAACTACTTAAAGTTTCAATAACAAAGACACCTCCAATAATGACTAAAGAAAATTCGTGTCGGGTAATAATGGCAATACTGGCTAATGCTCCTCCTAGAGCAAGAGAACCTAAATCACCCATGAAAATCTTGGCTGGATGGGAATTAAAGACTAAGAATCCAACTACCGCCCCAACTAATAAAAAGCAAAAAATAGCGATTTCTTGATAACCTTCTAACCAACCAGTATTCCACGAAATAATCCCATAAGCGAAAAAGGCAATCGCGGCAAGGCCCCCAGCTAAACCATCTAAGCCATCCGTAATATTAACCGCATTTGTAGTTCCGACCAAAAGGAAAAGAATAAATAAACCAAAGGTCCAACCCAAAGGAATAGATAAATGTAAAAACGAAATTCTAAGAGTTGAATCACCGCCACCTTTCATAAATAAATAAAAGAAGATTAAAGCGATAATCATTTGGCATAAAAATTTCGTAATTAATGATAAACCATTATTATTTTTAAATTTTATTTTCAAAATATCATCTAAGAAGCCTAAGAAGCCATACGCACAGAAGACAAAGACCACAATAATTAAGTTATAAGATATTTCAATACTATGATTAATATATAATAAAATTAAAGAAATGAGGACGGGAATAATAAATATTAATCCCCCCATGGTCGGAGTTCCCTCTTTTTTCAAATGTCTTTTGGAAATTAATTTGGAGACACTTTGACCTAAATGTAATCGGCGAAATAAAGGAATTATTATAATCGCGGTGGCAATAGATAGAACAAAGCCTAACATTACTGCCATAGCTGCTTTGGCGAGAATTAACATATTACACCTCTTTCTTATACCATTATACTATATTTTCGAACATTCTATTTTAAATATTCCTAACTTTTGACAAAAATAGACATTAATTAAGCATTAAAACGACGGTACTGCCTTCTTTCACATAGGAATTAGCTAAAGGTTCTTGATGAATTACTTTAGAACCTTCACCCGTATATTCGATTTTAAAGCCCTTTAGTTTATCTTTAGCTTCATCTAAAGATAAATTATTTACATCAGGTAAAAGAATATATTTAGTATCTAACCAAGTATATTTGCGCGGTATAACATCTGGACTCGGGGGAATATTTAAAATATCCATGGCACTAGTTAAGATACTTTTAGCAATAGGAGCCGAAACCGTTCCTCCATATTGAACCACATTTTTAGCATTTTGGACGGCAACATACACAATTATTTGGGGATCATCCGCGGGAGCAAAGCCAATAAAAGATAAAATATATTTACTGCTCGAATAAACGCCGTTTTCAACCGTTTGCGCCGTTCCAGTTTTACCTCCAACCCGGTAATTTTCAATATAAGCATTTTTCCCCGTACCATTGGCCACCACACTTTCTAATGCTAGTCGGACTAAATCCGAGGTTTCTTTACTAATTACTTGTTTTTCTTGATTTGGGGTTATTTCTTTAATTAAACTATTAGTTTCCGGTTCTAGAAAAGCTTTAACTAAATGTGGCGTATATAAAAATCCCCCATTAATCGCGGCACTTACCGCTCTTATTTGTTGTATAGGAGTCTAATAAATGAAACTTTTTACCTAATTTATCAGATAAAAAATAGATACTTTCTCCTGTTTTTAGATAAATATCTAGCTTTATCTGTTTTTCCGCCTTTTTATAAACGATTATCTTTTCAATTAATTCATTAAATATATCACTATAACACTGCAGATCCTCTAACCATTTTTTTAAAACATTTTTAATTTCATTAATTTTATTTTCGATATATTTATTATTTTGTTTCTTACTTTTTAGTTCAAACATTTTATTTTGATAAATTGTTATATCTTTATTTATTAAATCTATTTGTTTTTTATAATCATCATTAGATAAGTATTCTCCCATAACTAATTCTAACAATTTAGCTTTTTTATTATTTAAAACTAAGATTTTGGTTTCTAAATTTTTAATATCGGTTTCACTATTATTAGTTTCTAAATAGTTTTGACACTCATTTAATATTTCTTCAAAAATAGCATTTTTTCTTTTAAATATTTTTTTAAACAGTGCTTTAAATACTTCATCTAGTGCAAATTCAAATACTCGCGGATTAGAGCAACCTTTTAAACTTTCTTTCCTATATATTTGGCATTCCCAAACGGGATTATTTTTTCTTTTTCCAGCGCTTGATCGATGATATGTTACATTATGACATCCACAATATATTTTTCCCGAATATGAATATCTATTTTGAAATATAGCTTTATTTACTACTCGATTAGTAAAACTTTCTTGTCTTTCTTTCAATTTAATATTGGCTCTTTTCCATAGTTCTTCAGATACTATGGGAGGAACTGAAATCTCATCTTTATATAAAATCCACTCCGTTTCATTTAATTTTTTCTTTTGCTTTGTTCGATAATCTAAAATTTTTGTTTTATGTCCACAATAATATCCTTTATATTTTGGATTTTCTATAATTCTAGTAAGAATCGTTGAATCAATTCTTTTGCCGTTTTTATTTTTATACCCTAAACTAAACAAATATTTTGATACTTTAGATAAACCATCAGTAGTATTAGCATAACGATCAAATATTATTTTAATCATTTTGGCTTGTTCTTCATCTATTACTAATTTTCCTTTATTTTTTATATAACCATAAATATTAGAGCATCCTAGTACAATTCCATTATCAATACTTCTCCTCATCCCAAAGGCTACTCTTTCTGAAAGCCTTCGCACCTCATCTTGAGCGATAGAAGACATCATGGTAAGCCTAAGTTCCGCATCAGGTAATATTGTGTTGATATTATCATTTAAAAAATATACACCCACACCACTAGCTAAAAGTTCTTGGGTATACATTATGCTATCCAAAGTACTTCTTGAAAACCTTGATATTTCTTTAGTAAGTATTAAATCAAACTTATGCCTTTTTGCATCTTCAATCATTTTTAAAAACTCTTCGCGTTTTTTAACCTGTGTTCCTGATATTCCTTCATCAATATATGAGCTAACAAATTCCCAGTTTGGAACTTTGCTTATATAATCATTAAAGAAAGCTATTTGGGCCGACAAAGAATGTAATTGTTCATCTTTATCAGTCGACACTCGAGCATAAAAACAAACCCTCAAATTTAAATCTTGGAGAGGTACACCTTTCATAATATTATTTCTAACTGTATATAAGTCCATAATACCTCTTTTATGTTAATAATTTATAATTATTTAAATCATTTATATATGCATCATCAATTTTATTTATTTCCAATTTATGTTTTTTCAATAATTTATTAATACAAAAATCATACATGCCATCATCAATAACACTTTTTCTTTTTAAATATTCTAATAGTTTAATACTTGTTTCTATTTCGATAATTTTAGCTGAAATCTTATTTTTCATATCCTTTGTCCTTTCTTTTAAGTTTATTATTATAAAAACTAAAAAAGAACCTAAATAATAATTTTCAATCTAATTTATTTTTTTCATGTAAAAACCTCACTTTTATATTTCCAAGCGAGGTTTTTAATCTTTTATAACTCATCAAAGTTTAGCTCAATATAATTAAAATTAGAATATTTACTATCTTTTAAATAATATCCTTGCATTTGCAAAAGAGGAATTTTATATTTCATTTTTAATAATTTCTTATTTATAATTTTTAATAAATATTTTTTATGATATCTATTATATAATTTTAATATAAAATTATAACCCCAATTTCTGGCTAAAAATACCGTCAAAAAGGTGCCATTTATAAGGGCAGCCTCAGAAATATATTCGGCATAATTAAGAACAATATTTAAATCACAATCATTCTTTATACTAAATTTATTTTCAATTAACTCTATCATAAATCCTTTTGCCATTAATTGCTTTTTTATTTCTTCCGCGATTATGTTATTGGGATAAAAATTATTGTAACCTATTGATAATAACATTTTATTTTTATTATGTTTCTTTTTTAGATGCTGTTCTTTTTGGTTATTATCATCAAGGATAAATGATTGGTATCCTTGATATTTAGAATTTAATCTAGTAGAAATTTTTTCACTATTAATTGCATCAAATATTATTTGCCTCATTTTATTATATTTTTTAGCCATATATTTATTTGAAAATAAAATACTTAAATATATGTAATTTTTTTCTTTAATGTAATTATATTTTGCAATATTATTTACATCCGCGATTGTATTGTTAGTAATTTGAACTTTATGAGGAAATAATTTATAATCATTCAATCCATCAGTTATCATAAATTTAATTTGTTCAGCTTCTTTATTTTTAACTTTTTTTCGGTAATACTTATTACGCTCTAAAATAATATAATTAGCTTTTTGCTCTTTAATATAATAGGCACCACTTGATGTTTTTTCATCAAGACAACCCGTGCTGTATATTGATAAAATTTCATATGACTTAGCATTTTTATTTTTATTAATTAGCTTTATTGTATATTCATCTACAATTTCAACTTTGATAAAAAATCTTTTAAAAATTATCCCGATATGTGTATTAGAATTTAATATTTTGCTAAATGTTTTATAGTAATCTCTCGCTGTAACTTTTATTCCATTATTAAAATATAAATCATCTCTAATTTTTATTATTAATTCTTTGTTATTTTTACGATATTCATAAAACTCACAGGCATTTTTAATAATATTTTTTAGGGATAAACTATATTTAAATAAGGAATCACATACTGAAGAATATACGATTTTACTTGAATAATCGTTCGATTCTAAAATTCGTTTAGTCATAGGCATTGTATCAATACTAAAAGTTATCATTGATAAACTCCTTAATTTTTAACGATTGACTTTTAATATCTAAATTATCATTCATAGATATCCGTATAACATAATTTTTAAAGTTGATATCATAATAAGCATCAAGAGCTATATAGTCAAAACCAAAACTACAAGCATAAAATATATCATCCTCATTAATTACAAATTTTTTAATTTTTTCTTCAATTTTTTTATATTGTTCATCTAAAATACTATCCATATCTAAGGCATATAAAACAAATTTTTTATGTTCTGGTAAAATAACTTTACCTTTCTTAAGATTTTCTTTTAGATATAAATAAAGGAAATAATTATTATTTTCTATTCTTTTTATCCGCTCGTTATTGATTTTTTTGAACTCGTCATTAAAAATGAATTCAGGAAATTTATCGGGTAAACAAAGTGCGCCAAATTTTCCTAATAAATAATAACTTTCAGCTATTATTTTTTTAATATTATTAAAATAATTAGGCTGAATATTATTAGGAATTAAATAAAGAAGAGAACCTAAACTAGAAATTTCCGAAGCCATCATATCTAATTTAGTATGACTTCTTACTAAAATACATAACTTGTTTTTAGCTAGTACTTGTTTAATAAGAGATGTTATTTCTTCAGGTATAAAACAGGTTGTATCGATAACAACAGCAAACAAAGCATCATTTTTCGCAATTAATGTTTCATACTTTTTAATATTAAATTTTTGGGAAATTGTATCGAGATATAATATTTTCATATTACCCTTATGTTTTTTAGAAACATACTTATTAATAAAATCATAGGTTTCAAAATAGATATCTTCATCAGGAAAAATAAAGGAAAAATCACCTAAAACATTATTTAATGCCAACAATAATGCAGTAATTGCACTCATGCCACTATTTGTAAAAAAAACTTTTGATTTATATTTTTTAGTTGCCTTAACTTTATAAAATTCTTTATCAAAATTAGGATAATTAATATAACTATCATATCTATTATACGAATATTCATATAAAAATTTATTATTATCAAATATATTTATTGTTTTGGTATTATTTTTATTAGTTATAGGAACTCTTTTATTTAGAAGTTTATTAATAAATACATTTCTTTTAAAATCAATGTATTCATTTAAAGTCATAATATCTAATACATCAGCATTAAATTTTTGGGCTAAATATAAGATTTCATGCTTCTTATAATAATTATAATCATTCATAAAAAATCACCTCTGGGATATTTGAACCATTAAATTCTTTACACCAAGCATAGGAATAACCATTAAGGCCTTTAAAAACTATTTTATCATTCAAAGATAAATCAACATTGCCACTTATGACACTAAAAATATCTTTTTCATAACAACTATTTCCCGAGATAATGGATACATTATTTCCTTGGTTTATAATCTTTAAATTAATTGGTTTTAAAACCGACCATTTTGCAACACTATCTTTAATAGCATTAATATAAATAATATTTTTATTACTTATTATATTTTTACCTACAACTTTGGTAATTAAATATCCACATTCATCAAACCAGTTTTCTCCAACTTCAAAAATAATTTTAATTTTTTTAGCAATAAATTTTCGTGATTCCTTTATTATTTTTTCAAAAGATTTTAAATCAATGATATTCCAATTACCCCCGAGATTAATGTAGCTTATATAGGGAAATATATTTAGACTTTTCTTTAGTAATTTTTCTATATTCTTAATTTTCTGAACTTTATTTTCATCATAAAAATGAAAACTAATAGCTTTAATATTAGTTGCCTTTATTTCGCTTAATTTTTCCATATCTATGCCAAATCTACAAAACCCTTTTTCTTTTTTCATATTAGGGTTTATGCGCACTCCGTTATAATACTCTTTAGCAATATCTTCTAAGGTATTAATATTATAAATAACATTATTATTTATTATTTTAGTTTGATTCCAAACACTATTAAAAGAAAGCAATGTTTTATCGTTTATAAAATCTTTAATTAGACTATATTCATTAATATTAGCAATATCAAAACCAAATCCATAGTCATAAAATAATTTTAAAACTCTAACATTGGGGAAGGCCTTGATGGGAAAAATAAATTCGACATTATATTTATCTTTTAAATAAATAATATTATTGATATTTTCTTTTAATTTATTTAGATCATATAACATTACACAGACATCATTTACGATATATTCATCTATTATTTTTTCAATACTTTTCTTTTTCATATATCCTATTCCTATTAAAATCAATTAGATATTCTTTATTTAGGCCCTTTACTTTCTTTTTCTTTCCCATTAAATAAAAAATTACATCCCTAGCCATATAATTTGAAATTAAGGCGTTAGTTATTCCAAAAGAACCGCGACATGGAAAAATTCCTTCGACATTATTCAAAATAATATCCAGCTTTTTTAAATAATTATGTAATGAAGACCGCGTAGATAATAAAGGACCAACAACGCCACTTTCTTGGCCAACACCGCCAAAAATACAAGGTAAATTTCTTTTATAACAAACCTCCGCGATGTATTTATTAATCAAATATGCGGGAGTATCCGCGGCACATATAATAACATTTGGCTTATAATCATCAACTACTTGAAATAAATCTTTTGAAGATAAAATTTTCTTATTGTAGGTGCTTATTATTAATCCAGAATATTGATTGTTTAAATTTTCTTTAATTTTATCAACTTTATAGTATCCAATATCGGTTTCTTTATATTTAAATTGTCTATTAAAATTAGTTAATTCAACTAAGTCAAAATCAACTATTCCAAAATTATTAAAGCCAGTTGCAATAAAAAAATCAATCATTGCCGTACAAATTCCACCAGCTCCAATAAACAAAATTTTTTTACTGGCATTATTTTTTATATAATCTTCCTTTTTAGCATCATTAAAAACATTTTCTAAATAGATTTGAAATTTTTCAAATTTAGTATTTTTATATTTTTCAGTAAGAGGACTTAATTCTTTTATAATATTATTTTTATATAAAAATTTTAATTGTTCTTTCGTAAAAATACTATTTTTATCGGAAAAGATATAGTTTTTCATTTGCATATTATATAAATTAGTATAAAAATCTTTACTTAGTTTTTCTTTAGATTTCTTACCAGCATTATCTATTAAAATGCTATTATTTTTTATAAAAATTAGTTTAGTATTATCATTAAAAAAATATTTTGGCATTTTTCCATCCTATAATTTTTGATGTTTAGTATAAACTAAACCTTCACTTTTTTTTTTGCAAAAATATGGTATCATTATTAACTCAATATTTGATAGATCATCATCTGATAAAGATTCATAAAAACTATCAATATTTTCATAACCCAGTAAATTTGCTATATTTTCATCTCTTAGTTCAAAATACTCGGGTGATGTAGCTCCAATTGAACAAATTTTTTCGTAAACCTCATTTCTATTCATGGAAACACTATTTAAAAAGTTTTTAATCTTTATAAGTTCTTCAGCATCACCAGGTACATCTTTATTTATAAATAAATCATTAAAACTCATGTTATATTTTTCTAACAAGGGCATGGCATCAAAATAACATTGTCTTAAGGCATATCCCATTGGTAACATAGCGTCAAGAATTAAATTTACGGCGGCACCTATTTCTTCAATTATTATTTTTTCCCTTGCACTTGCCGATTTTAATTTATATTGCATTAAATTTTGCAATAAATCTAATAACTTATTATAAAATGTTTCTAATTCATTAGTGTCCTTTTTAGCTATTATTTGATGCATTTCATGATTCATTTCATTATAAAAAGGCAATTTTTTAAATCGCTCGATTTCGAAATACCATAAATATTTATCATCAAAATGGGGTTCAGGCGTATCATTAAATACTTTGCGCGCATATCTTTCTAAAATTGCCATATTTTGAGGAGTTGCATCTTCACTATTCATATGGACCATTAAGCCCCCGTATGTTAATTCAAAAACCACACTAAAGGTATCAAAATCAACTTTGCATGAATTATCAAAACAGTATAGTTCACCATATTCAAAGCCTTTTGTGTTCTTAACAGAATCTTCAACACCATTCGCAATTATTTTACCATTTAAGGCATCTAAGACAATTTTTGTTCCTGTAGGAAACAATTTTATAGCATTTTTATATCCAGCGATACAAGGAATTCCCATTTCCCGCGAAACAATCGCGGCATGAGATAAAGCTGATCCTTCTTCCGTAATGATACCTTTGGCTTTTTTTATCGCTGGCATATATAACGTTTCAGTTACGCCAGCGACTAAAATAGCTCCTTCTTTAAAATTATCAATAGCTTTTTTTATATCCTCATCAGATTTATTTTCATCAATAACGTATGTTTCACCTTCCACATATCCTCTTGAGGCCACAATGCCAGAATTTTCTATAGTTTTATTTATAAATACCGTGGATGTTATGGGACGAGCTTGAACAAAATAAGGATTACCATTTTGATCGATACACCATTCTATATCCAAAGGCTTATCACTTATTCTTTTTATTTTATTAACAAAAGGAATTATATTATTAAGAAAACTTAAATCCATTAGTTTTCCTACCACCCGCATACTAGAGGTATCTATTTGATTATTTTTAATCTTTATTATAACTTGGGCCGGTTCTGAGGCTCCACTTACCAATTTATCCGCTAAGCCTTCGACACATTCAAATAAAACAACATCATCGCCATTTATATCTAAAGCTTCAGTAAACAATACTCCCGCAATTTTGGGTTCAACCATTTCTTGGATGACAATATTCATTATTTGCTTTTCACCATTGGAATATGCTTTAACTACATCAGTTGTGGCGCTCATATTTACTTCTTTTATAGCTTCTAATACCCTTTCAATATTATTATCAACATTCAATTTCGTTTCAAAAATACCGGCAAAAGACTTTTTAGTTCCATCTTCGGCACAGGCTGATGATCTTACAGCTAACTTTTTATTAGAATCCAAACTATTTAAATATTCTTTAATTAATTTTATATCTTCATCATTAAAAGTTATATCTAAAGTATTATTAATAACAAACCCCGATGGTACTGGTACCCCCATTTTATTTAATAAAGCCAATCCTGATGCTTTACCTCCTGAAATAGAGGTAGCATCACGCAAATTTTTAATTTCCATTTAAATTTCTCCTCTTATTAATACTAATATTAAAAGAAACTGTATCGGCATTTGATACAGTTCCAATCACAATTTAGACTATGATCTATGAGTTTCGCAAATAGCCAATAATTCTAAATCCGTCTTATCTAATTTTTTAGAAAATAAAGATTTAATAAATTTTACCATAATATTAGCCCTCCTTGCCCTTTTATCATAGCAATTATATTTATATTTGTCAACTACCCCGCAACAAGATTGTCGGGGCTTGATATGGTATCTATTTTCATATAGACATCTTAGCAAGATGA
>CANQXV010000042.1 GCA_947627895.1 uncultured Bacilli bacterium | reverse complement strand
ATTTTTACCTTTTTTACTTCTTTTTTAGGTTATTTTATTTTTTAAATTGCTGGTGATTATATTGTTTAAATTAACAACTATGTATGTTTGGATGGTCAATCAGGTGAAGAGCAACAAACATGTGCGAATGAAGATTTATATAGAATAATAGGGTTATTCAAAAATGAAGATGAATATGAAATGAAATTAATCAAAGCAGATTTTGCAACAGAAGAGCAACTTGGAACAGGTGGAGCAAGAAATGTATCTTCTAGCTATAATGGAACCTTACCTTTTTTTTCATCTTATAAGGGAGAATTAGAACAAATTCCAACATACTATTGGGCAAGTAGTGATAACCAATCAAATCTATGGAAAGATAGTACATTAAATAATACTAATTTAAATGGAACATTCCTAACTAAATTAGAACAAAAACTAGGTGCAACAGATGAAATAATCCCAATAACAACACATGACTGGACAACAGCAGGGAATGCATGGTCTAGTATAGGAACCCAAACGGTCGCCACAGCGTATAATAATGAAATTAAAGAACCGAATAGAGGATCAAATGGAACTGATGAAGACAATACAACACAAGCAAAAATAGGTCTAATGTATGTAAGTGATTATGGGTATGCAACAAGCCCAGAAAATTGGAAAACGATGTTAAATGGTGGCGTCGAAGGAAAAGACTATAGGCTAGAAAATGTAAGAAATAACAACTGGATGTACATGGGTTTATACGAATGGACAATTACGCGTTGTGCCGATAGGTTAGATGGTGCTTTATATATCGTCTATACCGGGTATGTGTCGGTTATCGATGTGTATGCCCACAGCATTGCGTTACGGCCTTGCTTCTATCTAAAATCAGAAACAAGGATTGCCTCAGGAAATGGTTCAAAGGAAAGCCCCTATCGAATTACATGGGAAGGACAAGATTAAGGAAAGAAAAAAGTCACGAAGCGTGGCTTAAGAAAGGAAACGACCACCGAAGGAGGTTGTTTCAACTTATCAATAATTATTGATTTACATAATAAAACATGTTTTATGTAAACCTTTAAGTAAAATATAATAAATTAATGTAAAAATGTGTTTTTGTTAGCGTCTAACATTGGTAAAAATGAATATGAATAAAAGCTTAGTTTAATCAGCAGCATTTAAAAAAAACGAATGATTTTTCTCATTCGTTTTCGGTTGTTTTAAATTATTAATTTTCGTCTGTACTATTAGCATTTGCTAAAACTCTTTTAATGTAGTTATCATATTGTCTTTTTAGTTCAGAGTCTTTAATGTCTAATTCATAGGTCTTGCGATAGTGTTGTAATGCTTCAATACTAATATCAGCTGTATTTTCTAAAATATCCTTTGATAATAGTTCTCTAATTTCATCTTTTAAATCATCTAAAGATTCTTTTTCATATGATTTAGTTTTTAAGATGATATGATATCCTAATTCTGTAGTAACAACTTTACCATATACTTCATTATCTTTAATACTATAAGCGGCATCTAAAATTTCATCATAAGTACTAGGTAGGTCACCATAAGTAACTTTTCCTAAAGCACCTTCAGAATCTTTAGAAGCATCATCTTCACTATTATCTTTTACTAAACTTTTGAAAGTATCAGCTGGATTTTCAGATTCTGTAATTTGTTTTAATAAATCTTCAGCTTTCTTTTTAGCGTCGTCTTTAGCTTGAGTTTTTTCATCATCAGTCATATCACTAGTAGTTTGCGCAGTTATTAAGATATGAGATAGTTCAACATCGCCTTTAGCTTTGTCATTGTAATATTTTTCAACATCTTTATCACTAACTAAACTCTTCGCATATTCTTCAATAGCGTGACTTTCCATGTAACTTATATACATATAATCTTCATAAGCTTCGATAGTAGCATAACCATAATATTGTTGAATAACTTGAAGTAAAGCTTCTTCACTTTCATAATTTTGACGCATAGCATTAACATAGTTAGTAGCATATGCTTTAGCCGTTTCCATATAATCTTTAAATTCGGTTTCTAAAATGTATTTGTCAATCATTGATACTAATGATTGAAGAGCAAAATCATTTTTAATTTCCGCATATAAATCATCAACACTAATTTTAACATCGTCTTTAAATGTTACGACCGCTTCTTGACCATTTTCTAATTTTGGAGCCCCACACCCTGCGAGAAGAAGAACCCCTAAACTTAAAATTCCTATTTTTCTTTTCATATTTCCTCCTAGAACAATTATAGCAATAAAATCCTGTAAATACAAGAATTTAACCATTTAATTATGCTAAAAAGCACGCACAAATAAAAAGAAGAACCATATTATACTAATGAAAAGAAAATAAAGGAGGTTTTATATATGAACAATTATGGAAATGGCTTAGGTGGAGCAATAATTTTAGTATTATTTATTTTATTAATAATTATAGTAGGAGCATTTATTTAGATAAATATTTTTAAAGGAGGTTTATTATGAGTTGTTCTAAATGTACATCCCAAGGTAATAGTGGATGGAGTGGAAATTACTTTTTTATCGTTTTAATTCTCTTCATCTTACTTGCCATCATTTGGGGTGGAGCGTTTATTTAAATTAAAGAGGGAAACCTCTTTTTTTAAATTAAAAAAACAACTAAAGTTGTTTTTAAGCTGGTGGTAAAACATTAATTGAAGAATCATATTTTTGAATAACACTTTTATAATCATTATAGACTTGTTCATAATCTTTTAAATAAGTACTATTAATCCTACTAAAAGGAATAACTTTATAATATTTTTCATTTTCATTACGATAGGTATATATTAAATCAACATTTAAATTATGAAGACTAATACTAGATGTTTGATCCTTTTCTACTTCTTTTTTGATATCAACCATGGCAAAAGCACCAACGGCTCCTTTATAACCAATCGAGTTATAAAGTTCAATTTGATTAGATATAAAGTTACCTAAAGAATAAATTACTAAAGTATTATCTAACCATTCAATTGGTTGTAAAGAGTGTGGATGATTGCCAATTATAATATCAACACCAAGACTAGCTAAGAATTTAGCTTGTTCTTTTTGGGTTACAGTTGGTTCTAATTGATATTCAACACCCCAGTGCATAGCAACAATTAAAACATCAACTTTATCTCTTAAAGCTAAAATATCTTTTTCGGCTTGTTCATTACTATAAACACTAACTAAATATTCTTTACCCGCGGGTAAATTTATGCCATTGGTGCCATAAGTATAAGAAAGTAGGGCATAAGTAATATTATTTTTTTCTTTTATTTGATAGTTACTTTTTTCTTCTTCGGAAGATGCCATTCCATTATACATAACATCATTTTGTTTTTGCCAGTAATCAAGACTTGTTAAAACACCTTCTTCTTTCTTATCAAAAGCGTGGTTACTAGCAAGACTTACCATATTAAAGCCGGCATCAAGCATTGCATCACCAAATTCACTCGGAACACTAAAAACGGGATAAAAGGTGTAATTACCAGGAGTTCCAAATGGGGTTTCTTGATTATAATAGGCTAAATCAAATTTTTGCACATAATCTTTAATTTCGGATAAATAAGGTTTAAAGTTATAACCGCCATTTTCTTCCGCATAAATAGCTAATTTATTATGAATTAAACCGTCACCTGTCATAAGTAGACTTAAATTATATTCCTGAGGATATTTTTCTTTTTCTCCTTTATTTGGCGTGTCAATAGGTGTCTTATCTTTATTAAACTCTTTATAATATAGGGATCCACCAATAATAACTATTAATAATAAAAGTAAAGTTCCAAGACGAATTAAATTCTTTTTTACTTTTTTCTTTAATTTTGCCATAACTAACCTTTTAATATTTTGGCAATTTCTTCTTTAGAGTGTTTTTCATCCTTTTTTATAAAGTTAGGTAAAAGATGTAGATGATAATGTTTAACTTTTTGATCATCACCATAATTTACTAATAAAGTTAAAGATTCTTTATGTAATTTCGTCATTAGTATTTCCGCATATTCTTGAGCTATTTTATTAATATGTAATAAAACATTATCTGGGACATCTTTAAATGTTTCGTAGTGGTTTTTAGGAATAACTAAAGTATGACCATCAACATCAGGGAAGGCATCCATAATAACCATTACAATATCATCTTCATAAAGCATTGTTGCTTCTATTTCTTTTTTAGCAATTTTACAAAATAAACAATCCATTACTATCACCATAATCATTGTATCAAAAAAATGAACTAAAGCCTAGTTTTTTCATTATTTTAGAAATTAAGTATACATTTACCCAGATAAAGCATAAATTATGATAAGGAGTGATTTTATGGCTTTTAAAGAAATAGTAACCAAGGCGGTTATTGGCAAAGCAAAAAAGACCAGTAGTAATGACTTTACTATGCAAACGGAACAAACACCAACCACAGTTTTAGGGTGCTGGGTTATTAATCATACTTTCTCAGGTAGTAAAGGTGATAATAAAGTTTTAATTAATGGATCTTATGATGTCAATGTTTGGTATTCTTATGACACCGATTCTAAAACCGCGGTAGCAACCCAAAAATATTCTTATACGGATTCGATGGTTGTCCCTTTAAAGGAAGATGCTAAACTAACTAGTGCATCCGAAATAATAGTAAGATGTTTGAAACAGCCGACAGTGGCTAACGTTACAATTGAAGATGGCTTAGTGCATTTAACCATTGAAAAGGAACTTGGGGTTGAAATCGTGGGCGATGCTAAAGTTAAAATTAATGTGGAAGATGATGAAGATGACTATGTTGAAGTATTTGATGAAGAAAAAATATCGGATGCTGTTTCTGACATTGAAGAAGATTATTTGACCGATACTAATGCTGAAGAAAGTTAATAATTTGGCAAATATTATGTAAAGTTAGTGAATAAAGAATGTAAATTGTAATTCTTTGTTCACTTTTTTTGTTACAATAAAAGCGATTAAGTATGTAGAGTTAAGGGAGTGATATTGATATGAAAATAAAAACTAAAAGAATACTTTTATATTCGGGGATTGGAGGAGCCATTGTTGCCATTGGCTTATTTGTTGCTTTAGTAGTTTTAAAGCCTAAGGAATATAATATAAGTTTTAATACGAATGGGGGAAATGAAATTTCTGCTCAAGTTATTAAAGAAAATGCTTTAGTAACGAGACCAAATGATCCAACCAAAGAAAATTATGAATTTATGGGTTGGTATTTTAATGGGGCACCATTTAGTTTTGATACTAAAATTACCAAAGATATGGTGTTAAATGCTAAATGGAGTGAGATTAGTAAAGCTCTTGAATTAAATACCCAAAATATAACTTTAAAAGTTGGTGATGAAGCGACTTTAGTTGCTAGTATTGATACTGAAGTTACTTGGTCTAGTAGTGATGAGGCCATTGCAACTATAAGTGATGAAGGTGTAGTTAAAGCTTTAAAATCAGGGGAAGTAACAATTACGGCAACTACTAAAGATGGTCAAGAAGCCACATGTAAAATTGTAATTACCGAGGGAAATGATGAAATAGCAATACAAAATATTACTATCAGTGGTCCAACTAAAGTTGATGTTGGTAAAACTATTAAATTTACAGCTAATATTAGTCCTAAAAATGCCACGAACAAAAATGTTACTTGGTCATCAAGTAATAAGAGTGTGGCAACTGTTGATGCTTCTGGTACTGTTAAAGGTTTAAAAGAAGGTTTGACAGTAATTTCGGCAACTACTGAAAATGGTAAAACGGCCGCGATGAAAATAACCGTGTTAGCTCCTGATACTACTAGTGAGGCCCCAGAAGATAATAAAACACCGGAAGAATCTACGCCAACCACCCCAGTAGAACCGGATGTTGATAATCCGGAAGAATCAGATTCGGGTGAAAGCGAAGAACCGAAAGAAAAAGAATCGAAAGCAAGTATTAATTTGGAAGTAACGGATGAAGCTGATAAAAAAGTTATAGGTACTGATTGGGGTTATGATTTTGATACGAATAAAGATATGAACTTAACAGAACCTGATGAAGAAAACACTATGATTTTAACTGGTAAATTACATAAACAAAATGGCGTTCATGCTTTTAGCACGGAAACTGGCTATTACTTTACCTTTAGTATTACACCAAGTGCCGATTCTTCTTTTAAAAATATTAAGGTTACTTATCCAACGGGTGAAGCAACAAGTTCAAAGATTTTACAAGGTGGCGAATCTCTAGCTATTCTTTATATGGTTCCAGCCGATAAAGTAAATAATTGCAATGGAAATTGTGAAATTGAAATCAAAGTGGATTTAGATAATGAAAATGAAGAATATAAAGAAGTAATTTATAAGATTGATTATAATGGCGTTGAATTTAAAGATGAAAACTAATATTGAGTTAGGAGATAATGTTTCCATAAAAGTTGAAAAAGTTTATAAGGGTTAAATATCTTGCTGAACAAACCTAAAAAGCTAAAAGTAGCTTAATTGGATTTTAAAATTGTTCAACAAATGTATCATATACTCTAATGTATCTGTATGTTATTCTATTAGTTCCAATCTTTTTTTCTTTAACAACAATATTAAGGCTCATTAATTTATTTAATATTTTATTAATTGAATTAATATGAACATTAAGTTCTTTAGCCATTTCACTCGCAGTAAAGACAATTTTTTTCATCATTAAAGGATGCATTCTTAGAACAATACTACCATTTATATTTTGTTTGATAGTTTCTTCATCTTCATCATAAACTTTATTGATTTTTTCAATTCGCCCAATATTTCTTGTACATTGATCAACTACGCATTGTAAAAAGAATCTAATAAAACCTTCAATATTTCCATTGTGACCTTCATTTAAAGCATTATAATAATTGGCTTTAAATAATTCAATAATTTCGGATAAAAATAATATTGGTTCATCATCTTTTAATTTTGCAAGTTGTAAGGTCATAAGAGCTCTTCCCATTCGGCCATTACCATCTTTATAAGGATGAATTGCTTCAAATTGAACATGGGAAATTGCCACTTTAATAAATGCTTCATCATCATAGATATTATTCATATATTCCATTAAGTTATCTAAAAGTTTAGGTATTTCTTGAGGAGTAGGTGGAATAAATATAGCTCCATCTTTGCCCAGCCCCCGAAGCCCAATATAATTTTGAATTGATCTAATTTCACCCGGTGATTTGTCTTCACCACGCACACCAGATAGTAATATTTTGTGCATCGAATTAATCATATTAACACTAAATTTTGGTGGCATTAATTTCTCGTTCGCATACTCTAACATATTTTTTAAATTTTTAACTTCTCTAATACTATCGTCAGCATCTTTATAATCCATATAGTACATATCATCTTGTGATATTTGGGTACCTTCAATTCGTGATGATCTAATACTTTCACTTAATATTAAAGAATCAAGAAAATATTTTTGATCAAATTTAAACATTTTTAATAACGACTTATATTGACCATATTTATCATTTGCTTGGCCTAAAAGCTTGATAGTTTCTTTATCAAGTTTATAATTAAGTGGCAACATTTGAGCTTTATATGGTTCCATTATTTAACACCTCCTTGTAATAAAAAAGCATATTTTAATAAAAAATATACATTATTTTACTAATTAGTGTATATTATATCCTAAATTTATACATTATTCAACAAATTAGTGTGTATATATCAAAAACAAGTTTGTCAATTATTTTTGGTTGACTCATATATTTTATTATGTTATACTATTGGCATATTGAAGGAGGGATATAAATGGCAGTTAAATTAAGATTAAAAAGAATGGGTGCAAAACAAAGACCTTTTTATCGGATTGTTGCGGCTGACTCTAGAAGCCCTAGAGATGGTCGTTTTATTGAAACCGTAGGAACTTATGATCCAATTAAGAAACCAGCCGTTGTAACAATTGATGAAGAAAAAGTTATGAAATGGTTAGGTAATGGTGCGGAACCTACTGATACTGTTAGAAGCATTTTAAGAAAAGAAGGTCTTATTGCTAAATTTACTGAAAGTAAGAAAAATACGAAAAAAGAAGGTAAGTAGTAATGAAGAATCTTGTTGAATTTGCTGAATTTCTTGTTAAGGGCTTATGTAAGCAACCGGATTTAGTTAAAGTTCAAAGTTTTTCTTCAGATGATGAAGCCATTATTTTAGAAATTATTGTTCATAGTGATGATATGGCAACAGTAATTGGACGTAATGGTAAAATGATTTCGGCTATAAAGACTTTGATTCAAGCTCATAGTTCTTTAAACGAAAATAAAAAAGTAAAAGTTAATGTTGATTCATTTTAAAAATCATTTTTACTTTTAAGAAATTCACGGAGCATTTTAGTAAGTGCTCTTTTTTCGATTCTAGAAACATAACTTCGAGATATTTTTAATTCTTTGGCTATTTCTTTTTGCGTTTTTTCTTTGGTATTATTAAGACCATATCTTTTGATAACTATTTCTTTTTCCCGAGGCGTTAATAAATTAAGATAATTATTTAAAAGCGTAATATTATCTTTAATATGAATTTCATCTAAGATATCGGGTCCTTCATCTTTTAAAATATCAATTAAATTGATTTCATTTCCTTCTTTATCATAACCAATAGAATCATTTAGACTAACAACATTATTACTATTTTTATTAGAACGAAAATACATTAAAATTTCATTTTGAATACATCTAGCTGCATAAGTTGTTATTTTGGTTTTTTTATTATTTTTATAAGTATCTATTCCTTTAATAAGACCAATAGTTCCAATACTTATTAAATCATCAGTACAAGTATCTTTATTATCAAATTTTTTTACAATATGCGCAACTAATCTTAAGTTATGTTCAATTAATTTATTGCGGGCGTCTTTGTTTCCTTGGAGCATTTCCGTGATACATTTTTCTTCTTCCTGAGGTGATAAGGGATCCGGGAAAATATTATTAGAATAACTTCCCGTGAAGAAAAATAAACTTTTTAAAAATTCAATTAAACCTAAAAACATAATCCACTTCCTACTAAAGTATATTTAATTTTTGTAGAGTTATTAATGCAATCATTGTATAATTATAAGGGAGGGTATAATGATTGAAGAGATAATTAAGAAATTTAATATTGAGGGAGAGATAGAAAGTTGGGAGATTAACCATACGGGTATTATTAATAGTACTTATGTAGTAACTACCAAGCTTGATAATGGTAAAAAAAGACAATATTTATTACAAAAAATTAATACGAATGTCTTTTCTGAACCCTTTATTTTAATGAAAAATATTGAAGAAGTTACCAGTTATTTAGAAACCCAAATGCAAAAAGAAGACGATGATAAACATCAAGTATTACATGTAGTTCATACGAAAACGGGTAAGGCTTTAAGTTATATTGAAGAAGCAAGTGGCGAAAGAGATTACTATCGGGTTTATAATTATATTGCTAATGCCGTTACTTATAATAAAGTTGTTGATAAAAAAATAGTTTTTCAAATTGGTAAAGCCTGGGGTCATTTTCAAAGATTACTTCGCAATTACCCAATGCGGCGACTTACGGAAACGATACCTGATTTTCATAATACAGAGGCTAGATACTATAAATTATTAGATGATATCAAGTTTGATTCAGAGGGCCGAGTTATGGAGGTAACACCCGAAATTGTATTTATTTTAATGCGCTCCGACATTTGTCCTTTAATAACAGAACAATTGGGTACATCAGCTGTTCCCTGGCGAGTTACTCATAATGATACGAAAGTAAATAATGTTTTAATGAATAAAAAAACTAATGACTTTCTAGCTGTCATTGATTTAGATACGGTTATGCCGGGTAGTATCCTTTTTGATTATGGTGATGGTATTCGTTCAACAGCCTCAACCGCGGAAGAAGATGAAGAGGATATTTCTAAAATAGCCCTGGATTTGGATTTATTTGAAGCATATACTGATGGTTATTTAAGTGAAATGGCCGAGTTTTTAACTTATGAAGAGGTTGCGTTAATGCCAGATGCTATTAGACTTATGACCTTGGAATTATCCATTAGATTCCTAGATGACTATATTAATGGCGATACTTATTTTAAAATATCTTCCGAAAAACATAATTTAATTCGAGCCCGAAATCAACAAGCCTTAGTAGTTGATATTGAATCTAAACTAGATTACATGCGCGATTTCATTCGCAAGTGTCATGCTAAATACGTAAAAAAGATTAAATGAAGCAAGCAACATATGCTTCTTTTTTCATGTCCACTTTCTGTAAAATTTGCTTTTACCCCTTGAATATATATATATATATATATAATTAGGGAGAATACAGGGTGTAAAGTAAATTTTCTAAATATTGTTGCAACACCTTTATAGATGTATAATGTCTATATAAGAATAAAATAAGTAATTTCTTTACAAACTAATAAGAAAGGAAAGTAGAAAAGATATGAAAGAAGACCAAAATAACAAAAGAAATTTAGTATTTTTAATAGTAGGAGTATTAACCTTATTAATAGCCATAGTAGGAGCAACATATGCTTACTTCCAAGCTCAATTAGGGACTGGAAAAGAAATAAATGCTGATGTCTCAACTGGTACAACGGATAATCTTACCTTTAGTACAAAAGA